>JAOZSO010000002.1:2115-34333 GCA_029939655.1 Desulfobacterales bacterium | reverse complement strand
TGAAATAGAAGCCTCCGGAACCAATTCAATTGAATCTATTTGAAAAATTGTCTTCAAGCGTTTGATGTTGGCGTTTTTCAAGCCCCTCATTTTCGGGATACTGCTTGGATGAACAAAGAACACCGTTTTGTGTATCGGTGTCGTTTCTGATGCTAGTTCTGCGGCGGCCTTGTCAAAAAAGATTTCCGAGTGGACCAGGTGGCCGAAGGCGGGATGATAGGGACCGGCAAGAACGGTTCCGTCGAAATCAAGGCTTTCGGAAGCCTGAAGACCCATGCGAATAACCGGTATTTTTTTCCCCCGAAAGACACCATAGAGGTCTTTTACCTGGGCGACTGCCGCATCCAGGGAAAGAGGCTCATAAGTGCCATTTCGAAACCATACTTCGAGACGGCTATTTTTCAACACAACCGTCGGGTAGATGCGGACAAAGTCCGGTAGAAGACCGGCGATTTCAAGGGCCGTTGTCATGGCGGATGATTCATCCTGACCCGGCAAACCTACCATCATCTGGAGACCGATGGCATAGCCGCGTTCTTTTAAAAGTTTGACACTCCTGCGGGTGTCAAGGGCTGTATGCCCCCGCTGGGAAAGCCGCAGCACTGTATCATCCATGGATTGTACACCTATCTCGATGGTTCTGACAGGAAAGCGTTGAATCAGATCCAGCATCGCTGCGGTGATCGTATCCGGCCGGGTCGAAAACCGGATGCTATCAGCTTGACCCCGAGAGATAAAACGCGTGGCAACACCCAGAAACTTGAGAATCCTTTCTTTCCCGATACCGAGGAAGGTGCCGCCGTAAAACGATATCTGGGGTGCTTCGTGGTGTGGTTGTTGATATGTCAAGAAGCGGGAGATATCCGCCGCGATAACTTCTTCGGAGGGCGTTTGGTCCGGGCGGTCCGCAATGAGGATCTGGTTGCAGAATGCACACTGGTGGGGGCATCCGGCATGGGGAATGAAAACAGGGATAATGAACGGGCGGGAGCCTTTCTTTTTATGAGGGTCTTGGAAAGGGGGAACTGTTGTCATGTGGGTCACGTAACAAAACGGGGTTATCGTTGAACCCGTTTTATCACCCTATAGGGTTGTTGATAATGGGATCTTCTGTCAGGATTTCAACGCTAACAAGGCTTTACGTGCTGCATCCTGCTCGGCGGTTTTCTTACTTTTTCCTTTTCCGACGGCCTGAATATTACAGACCACGGTCTGGACACTGAAGGTCTTGTCATGGTCGGGTCCGTTTTCTTCGATTATTCGGTATTCCGGTGGTGGTTCATGCTGCAGCTGAACAACTTCCTGAAGCGCACTTTTATAATCCAGAAAGTGAACCCCGGTGCCGACGGCATCGAAAAGCGCTGAGAAGTGCCCTTCAATCAGGGTATAGGCGGCTTGATAACCACCATCCAGGTAGATGGCGGCAATAATTGCTTCCATGGTATCGGCGAGAATCGAATTTTTTCGATGTCCGCCGGTGAGAAATTCACCCTTACCAAAGAGAATGTGGCTGCCGATGCTCAAGGAGTGAGCAATAGCTGCCAACTGGCTTTCATTGACCATATTCGAACGGAGCCTGGTCAGGTCTCCTTCCTTCAGGTCCGGATAGCGCTCCATCAAAATATGCCCAACAACAAGACTCAGCACAGCGTCTCCAAGAAACTCGAATCGTTCGTTGTCGCGCATATCCGGGTTTGCCTGTTCATTCACGAAGGAACTGTGACGTACAGCTTCCGACAGGATCCGGGAATCCTGAAATGTGTACCCGAGCCTCTTTTCGAGCTTTGAAAGATTATCCGGTGCGTGGGCGTGTAGCCGTAAGCTTTCAAATAAACGATAAGGAACATGCAGGGCGCCATAGCCAATGCCCATTTTCAGTTCAGGCCTTAAGTCGCCATGGAAATCAGTACCGCCTGTTACAAGCAGATCGTGTGATGAGACAATTCTGAGCAGTTGTTGGACCTGCAGCTCCGAGTGTTCCGGATAGTAGACCTCGACACCTTTCAAGCCCTTCTCCTTTAGAGAGACAATCAAGGCTTCCAGATCGCTTTCCTGTTCGATATTCAGCAATCCGGGGTGTGCCAGAACAGGAACACCACCGGCCCCTGATATGATTTGGAGGGCTTTCCGGCAACTGAGCCGTTGCTTGTCCACATAGGCAGGTTTTCCCTCACCGAGATATTGATCGAAGGCCTCATTGATGGAATGGACGAAGTTTTTCTCAAACAGTGCTGTGGCAATATGGGGTCTGCCGATTTCGCCGGAGCCAACCTCTTTTTGGATATCTTCCATCGTTATCATGATACCCATGCTGTTCAGACGTTGGAGAATCTTGTGGTTTCGAACCCGGCGAATTTGTTGAAGATTATCGAGTGTTTGGTTCAGTGCCGGATCATCGATATGGATAAAATATCCCAGAATGTGATAGCTGCCGACAAAATCGAATGGCGCAATGGGCATCGCGCTGATTTCTACACCGGTGACCAATTCAATGGTTGCGGGCATGGTGAGACCAAGCGCCTCTTTTGAACCGGCAAGTGTGTCATGATCCGTGATGGCAATGGCGCCTAATCCGAGTTCTTGCGCCATTGTTATAATTTCTGAGGGTGTCAAGGTGCCGTCTGAGGCAGTGGAGTGAACATGCAGGTCGATACTGATGTTTTCTTTATAATCCAAGGGCTTTTTCGAATGCTTCCTCTTTTGTTTTACAATCGATACATTGGGTTGTTACCATTCGGGCCTTCAGGCGCTTGATCGAGATGTCTTCCCCGCAGGTTTCACAGATGCCAAATGTACCGTTTTCGATACGCGTGAGTGCTTTTTTGATTTTGTCGATGAGCTTACTTTCTCTGTCACGAATTCTAAGCATGAAATTCCGCTCTGATTCGAGAGCCGCACGATCGGTCGGATCCGGGAAATTTTCTTTGGGCGCGGTCATACCGGAAACGGTATCATCCGCCTGATTGAGAAGGCTCTCCACTTTTTGTGTCAGTTGTTCTTTGAAATATTCAATGTCTTTTTTTTTCATAATAATACCTCAAAAGCATGGAACAATGTCTACTGAAAAAGATTTACATACCACAAGTGGAAAATGTTGTAAAGTGCTAATATTGAATTTTTTAGGTATTGTCACTACCGGCCGGATATCGTATAAAGAATAGAATTGTTTTACGATTTTATCGGACCCGAATGAAATGGAGGATCTGGATATGGAGGAAGACAACTATAGTACGGCATACAAATCCATCACTGTCAGAACCATCGATGGTTCGACGTTTAATGGAAAAGTGAACATTTCACCGGATCAGAGAGTTTCAGACCTTTTTACGAAAGCCGGCCGGTCTTTTATTATCATGGTAGACGTCACCTCGATAGATACATCTGGAAAAACACGCTTCATCAACAAAGATCATATCGTTTGGGTAGAACCGGACGACTTTTAGAGAACAGCCGAAAAGAAGATGTCAAGCGTTTTCATATTGTTAATTCTGAATACCTGATACGGGTAGCCTTCCGGTATTGTTTTTTTTAACAGGCCGGCCAGTACGTTTCCGGGACCCACTTCCACAAATATTTCTATTTCTTCGTCCATCAATCTGCCCATGGTGTCATACCACTTAACGGGATGACACAGCTGTGTTACCATCATCGAACGGATTTCACATGGATCTTTCGTACTATCGGCTGTTACATTATGCAGGACAGGCATATCGGGCGTGCTGAACGGGATGTTCTCCAAAAAATTCTTGAAATCGTTTTCCGCACCACGTATCAAGGCACTATGCCATGCACCGCTCACCTTTAAAGGAATCGACCGGCCATTTTGGTTGGCAGCCAGAGCGGACGCCTTCAGGACGGCTGCCGGTTCACCTGTAATAACGACCTGTTCTTTGGTATTGTGGTTTGCCACGGACACAATGCCGTCTGATCCAGCCTTGGCGACGATATCCTCTACTGCTTCAATGGGAAGCCCGAGAATCGCGGACATGGCACCATTCTGCCGTGTGGCTTCCCGGTGCATCAACTGGCCTCTTTTCATGACAGCGCGAATGGTATCTTCTCTGGAAATAACGGCAGCAGCACATAAGGCGCTGTATTCACCCAAGCTGTGGCCTGCTGTGACATCAGCCCTGATTCCCTCTTTTTGAATGACCGTCAAAGTGGACAGATTGATCGTGGTCAAAGCCGGTTGAAGGTTCACAGTGGCGGTCAAGTCTTCCATGGGACCCTTGAAACAGAGTTTTGACAAATTGATTTTAACCAGTTCTTCGGCCATGTCGAAAACTTCCCGAACAACATCAAACGCCCGATAAAACTCGAGGCCCATACCAACACGCTGGGAACCTTGACCGGGAAATAGGAACGCTATTTTTTTCATGTGAAGTCTCCTGGGTATCTACTCGTCCAGGTTAAAAAGCCTGCGCAGCAAATCCAGGTAGACAGGCTTGTTGATGTGATGCCCTTCCATCTTCAGAAGACGGGTGGGATCATGCATAATCTTATTGACCATTGTTCCTATCATTTTCTGCAGGGCTTCCTGGTCTGCCAAGGAGGTTTGTTGAAGGCTCGGAAACGTTCTAGTGAGCTCATTTTCGATAATTATGCGCAATTTGTTTCTGAGGTCCACAATGGTTGGAACGATATTCAGGTTGTCGCACCAGTCCCGAAAACGGATAACCGCCTCATCCACGATTCTTTCACCTTTCAAAGCCTCTTTTTTTCGATCTTCGAGATTTTCTTCGATAATATTCTGGAGATCATCGACATCATAGACATAGGCGTTGTCCAGTCGGTTGATTTCCGGGTCGATATCCCGCGGAACAGCAATATCGATAAAAAACAACGGCCGGTTTCGTCGGGCACGCATGGCAGCTTTTACCTGGTCGCGCCGGATAACCAGCTCGGATGACCCGGTTGAACTGATTATGATATCAACCTGCTCAAGCCACTGAGGAATTTCCTCGATTCGGACGGCCTGCCCCTTGAATCTTTCCGCCAGGGAAACACCCCGTTCGAATGTCCGGTTGGCAACATAGAGATCCCCGACCTTTTGTCGGAGCAGATGCTCCACCGCGAGTTCAGCCATTTCTCCGGCACCGATCATCAAGACCTTCTTTTTTACCAGGGAGTCGAAGATTTTCTTGCTCAGTTCAATGGCGGCATAACTGATGGATACCGCACGATCTCCAATGCCCGTTTCGGTGCGCACTTTTTTGGCTACAAAAAAAGCGCGGTGCAGCAATCGGTTCAGTATCAGTGCGGATGCTTTTTTCTGGGTGGCGGTTTGATAGGCCGTTTTTATCTGTCCCAGGATTTGAGGCTCTCCAACGATCATGGAGTCCAGGCTGGCCGCAACACGGAAAACATGCCTGACAGCATCATCATTTTCCCGATGATAGAGGACGCCCTCGAACCGCTCCAAAGGGATCTGATGGATGGATGCGATAAAGTTTTTTGTTATATCGACAGCAACGGGGATGTTGTCGGTAACCATGAGGATTTCAACACGGTTACAGGTCGAATAGACCAGTACTTCATCGATGGCTGGTTCCTGCTTTAATTGATCCAGGGCAACGAGGGTATCCTCGGGCGTGAACGCGATGCACTCCCTGAGTTCAACCGGTGCTGTGGTGTGATTCAGTCCTATTAATACGATATCTGTCATGTGTTACATCAAACCATTACCCGTCGAGCGGCTTACCACCGGGTGAACTCACCGTGGTGTCCCTTCAGAAAAAAATTAACCCCAAAAAAAGTGAACATGAGCACAGCAAAGCCGATGATTGCCATGATAGCCGCTTTTCTTCCGCGCCAGCCCAGACTGATGCGGCCATGCAGCAGTGCAGCATACAACAGCCAGGCGATCCCGGACCAGATTTCTTTCGGATCCCAGCTCCAGAAGTGTCCCCAGGCGGTCTTTGCATAGGCAAAGCCGGTGATAAGACCTATGGTCAGCAGGGTAAATCCGACTACGATGCATGCATACCCGGTGATGTCAATAAATTCGAGCGAGGGCAGGCGCCGATAAAAAAAACCTTGTGTTTTGGTCTTGATGGCCTGCTCTTGAACCAGGTAAAAAATTCCGACGCCAAACGCAAGGGCAAATGCCGCATATCCTAGAAAAATTGTAACAATATGAAAATAAAGCCAAATACTGTTAAAAACCGGCGGCGCCTCGATCACTTCTATTGGCAATTGCGCGCTGATGCTCATGATTGCTGCCGCCAGGGGAGAGGCAAAGGCACCCAAAACTTTAAGATGATATCGGGTTTGAAATACGATAAAGAGGGCGGCCATGGCCCAGGCAACCATGGAGAGCGTATCCCGCAGGTTGTGAACCGGAAGATGGCCGGCCAGGAAGGTTCCATAAGCAATGACCCCCGTGTGCAGCAAGCATCCGGAAATCAATAGATAAAAACCGGCCTGGTTCCAGAATGCGTCCTGGCGTACAAGATACACCACATATCCCATGGCGCTCAGGATATAGATAAAGGCAACCGTATGAATCAGTTGGTTCATTTCGCACCCTTTGTTTCGTTATGGCTGAAATCGGGCTTCAATAATTCGTCAACAGTATAGCCGGGGCCCAGCACGTCAAGAAGCAGACGATCGATTTCTTTAAATTGGCGATTTTGAATCCACGAAATAATATCACTGTATATAATTTTTTGAAAAAGGGGTTTGTGTTGTTCCGGTGCATGTTTTTCCAGGAGAAGGCGGTTTCGAATGGAGCCCATTAAATTCAGGAAGACGGCATATGCTTCACCAAATTGTTTTTCAAGGTCTTTACGCAGTTTCTTTGCAAAGGCCGGGCTTTTTCCTGACGTAGAGATCGCCATAACCAGGTCACCTTGCTGAACAATGGCCGGTAGGATAAAATTACAGGCCGCCGGTCTATCGGCAATATTGCATAACAGGTTACATTTTTCTGCATCCATGCTGAGCTGTTGATTCAGTCGCTCATCGTTGGTGGCGCCAATGATTAGGAAACTGTTATCCAGATCGGATGGTCTGTAAGCACGGGTAACAAGGGTGATACGCTGGTCTTCGAATAACCGTTTCAACGTTTCGGAGGCATCGAGGCTTACGACCGTGACCGACGCACCGCATTCGAGCAGCATTTCAACTTTTCGGGTGCCGACATCACCACCGCCGACCACCAGGCAGTTACGGTCTTTTATATCTAGAAAAATGGGATAATATCGCATAATACTAACAATAACTCCGGGTCTATTTGATTGTCCGGGCCATATTATAAACACCTAACGAAATTAAGACTGTTCATGTCATTTGCACTTCGTGCGTCATTTGCGCTGCGCGCGATATTTAGCCTTCGGCTGTCATTTATGGTAATTAGCCTTCGGGCGTAATTTGTTGCCGCTGATAGCTCATCGCTTGGAGGTTACCTAAAACGTAAAAGCTAACTTGTAGACTGTTAGGTTGCTTATAGCAGATAGCCACAGCTACCCTCCAAACCTACAACCCTCAGACCCTATTCTTTTTCCCCTCGGACCCTTGGAACCTGGACCGCTGGTTTGTTTAAAGTTCTATCTTCATTAAATCTTCCGCTATCACAAGGGGCCCCTGATATGTCTTGCGGCACTGGGCTGCTAAATCGACCTGGTCACATTCCGGGTACAAATGGGTTAGCACCAGTTTTTTTACATTGGCGCGGGTTGCCATGTCACCGGCCAGCGATGGAGTCAGGTGCCCCGGGACTTTCAATGCATCCGGCATTGCCGATTCGCAGATGAGAAGATCGGCCCCCGTGGCAAGGGAAACCAGGTTTTCATTCGTGTCGGTATCTCCTGAATAGACGATTGATTTGCCGTCGGGATTCGTGATGCGGTATCCGATGCTCTCTTCCCGGTGATTCATGGACATTGTTTCCAGGATAAAAGATGCAAAGTTTCGGCTGTCCGGCCCGTTGTTGTCGAGTTCGAGAAAGCGCAGCATGCCGTCGGGCAGTTCCAGCCCATCGCCGTATACAGCTTTCAGTCCATTGATAAAATTGACAAACCCGTTGCCTCCGATGATGGTCAACAATCGGTTCCGCCTGTTGCTGTCCGGGTACTTGGTGGCAAAGATAAAGGGTACCAGTTCTCCTGTGTGATCCGGGTGAAAATGGCTGTAACAAATGACATCAATATCAAAGATCTGGATGCCGGTACTTAAAAGGCGATGCATGGTGCCCGGCCCGGAATCAAAAAGGAGCTTTGCCTCACCGATTTCCAAAAGGACGGCGCATGAACTGCGCTTCAAAGAAGGCACACATGTACCGGAACCGAGTATGGTTACGGAGGTCGGGGTCATTTTATTGTACCGGTAGGGGTGTTTGGGTTTTGGTCTTGATCTGATTCATGATCCAACGAACGACCTTTCTGTCATCCTTATGGTCGATGAGAGGCCTCAGCATGGCGAGATCGATCTCAGCCCGTGCCATGGCTTTGTGGCCGCCGGCAGATCCGAATTCAGCGAATCCCTGTTCCGCAATTTTGCCGGCGTTCTTACGCAGACCATCGCTCCTGAATATGATGACCAGTTTTTTCTGGTGATATCCGGCAACGATACTCCATTTGATGGAGCTGATTTTTAAAAAGAAATCTGCAATCAGAACGCAGATGTCGGGATTGGGCACCGGTCCCAGGAAAACAAAGACCTTCCCTTTTCGAACACGTCTGTTTTCAAGCGCCTTTTTAAAAAATTTTAAATAATCCGGCCTGATTTCGGATTGTTCGATCTTCCTGACCAGGTGTTTATTGGCATGACGGAACAGATACTGGAAGGAACGCACATCTTCCACCAGTGTTTGTTGTTCAAAATTGCTGGTATCGTTTTTAATACCCAGCAGCAGTGCCGTGGCCAGTTTGATGGCGGGTTTGATTCTCGCAGCTCTTAAATATTCCGTCATGATGCTGGCCGTGGCACCGTATTTGGGCCGGATGTCCTGAAAGGGGGCTTTACTGCCGGTATCGGGATGGTGGTCGATGACTATATCAACGGTAAATTTTTCAAACAAAACATTGTGGGAAGGTTGCGAGTCCACCATTACAACCCGATTGAAGCGCGTTTTATCCAGATTCTTTATATGGGTGAGTTTGACACCCAGAAGCTCCACCATGGCGCAGTTATCCGGTCGATCGATGACATTGATATTGGAAATGGTGATGTTGTTCACCTTCCGCCATAAAAGACGCTTAACGGCCATGGCGCTTCCAATGGCATCCGGGTCCGCATTGATCAGAATGAGCACCCGGTCATCGGAGGTGAATTGATTGTAGAACCGGCTGACCCTATCTTTTGATGTTAAAAGCATATGTGTTTTCACCATATTGCAATGATTGATTATTTTTTGATATCTTTTAACCGTATGATGAGTCGCTGAATATATCAATAATAAAATCGTGGAACGATTTTATTATCATTATTTATTCAAGCACCTGAAATACCAGGCTGTCGCCGGCAACTTCCACGTTGATTTTCGAACCAGGCAGAAGGTCACCCTTTAAAATTTTCATGGACAGCGGGTTTTCGATATGCTTCTGGATTATCCGCTTCAAGGGTCTGGCGCCGTATGTTGGATCGTATCCTTTCCCGGCCAGAAACGTTGTAGCCTGGTCGGCAAGTACCAGTTCGATGTTCTGCTCTGCAAGACGGACCTTAAGGCGTTCCATTTGAATCCCTACGATTTTTACAATCTGCTCGGGGGTCAGGTTGTGAAATATGATGGTTTCATCGATCCGGTTCAAAAACTCCGGTTTGAAACTTGCCCGTAAGGCAGCGGTGACATGCGCTTCCATCTCAGACCGGTTTTCCTGCGCCAGTTCTTGAATATGCCGGCTGCCCACGTTTGAGGTCATGATGATGAGGGAGTTCTTGAAATCGACAGTTCGGCCGTGCCCATCGGTCATCCTGCCATCATCCAATATCTGGAGCAGTACATTGAAGACTTCCGGGTGTGCCTTTTCAATTTCATCGAACAGAACAACGGCATAGGGTTTTCTGCGAACAGCTTCCGTCAAGAATCCACCTTCGTCATACCCCACATAGCCCGGGGGCGCACCGATCAATCTTGATACGGCATGCTTTTCCATATACTCGGACATGTCGATACGTACGATGGCCTGTTCGCTGTCAAAGATGAACTCAGCCAATGCCTTGGCAAGTTCTGTTTTCCCGACACCGGTGGGGCCCATGAATATGAAGGAGCCGATGGGTCGGTTGGGGTCCTGCAGCCCGGAGCGTGCTCTTCGGACGGCATTCGAAACGGCGGAAATGGCTTCGGTTTGACCGATGACACGACGGGAGAGTCTTTCCTCCATATGAACCAGTTTTTCGCGTTCACCTTCGAGCATTTTCTTGACGGGGATGCCTGTCCAGCGAGAGACGACCTCGGCAATATCATCCTCCTCGACTTCCTCCTTCAGCATTTTTTTGTTTTCCTGGAGCCGGGAGAGCTCTTGCATGGCTTTCTGTAACTGTTTCTCAAGTTCGGTGGAAAGGCCATAGCGTATTTCCGCAACCCTGGCCAGGTCGCCTTGTCTTTCGAATTTCTGGGCTTCAATGCCTAGTTGTTCCTGCTTTTCCTTTATTTCCCGGATGGTTTGAATCAGGTCCTTTTCATTTTGCCAGTGGACTTTCATTTGTATAATGTCTGCTTTAAAACTGCTCAGGTCGGCCTCCAACCTGGAGAGACGCTCCTTGGAGGCTTTGTCGGATTCTTTTTTCAAGGCTTCCTTTTCGATTTCAAGTTGGGTCATTTTACGCTGGATTTCATCGATCTCTGCCGGCATGCTGTCGATTTCGATCCTTAGTTTGGAGGCACATTCATCGATGAGATCGATGGCCTTGTCCGGCAGGAAGCGATCCGTGATATATCGGTTAGAAAGAGTTGCAGCCGCAACAATGGCAGAATCCTTTATCCGGACGCCATGGTGGACTTCATATTTTTCTTTTAATCCCCGGAGAATAGAGATGGTGTCTTCCACACAAGGTTCCCTTACCATGACCGGCTGAAAGCGTCTTTCAAGGGCAGCGTCTTTTTCAATATATTTTCGGTATTCGTTCAAGGTCGTGGCACCTACACAGCGCAGGGTACCACGCGCCAAAGCCGGCTTGAGCATGTTCGATGCATCCATAGCTCCTTCACTGGCCCCGGCGCCAACCAGGGTGTGCAGTTCATCGATGAATAGAATCACATCACCTTCAGCTTCTTCAACTTCCTTCAGTACCGCCTTGAGTCGATCCTCGAATTCTCCACGATACTTGGCGCCTGCAATCAGAGCGCCCATGTCGAGGGATACAAGCCGCCGGTTCTTGAGCGTTTCTGAAACATCACCTTCAACAATCCGCTGGGCCAATCCTTCGACAATGGCAGTTTTACCGACGCCCGGTTCTCCGATGAGGACAGGATTGTTTTTTTTTCGCCGTGACAGGACTTGAACGATACGTCTTATTTCATCATCCCTGCCGATAACCGGGTCGAGTTTCCCCCGTCGGGCGCTGCTGGTAAGATCCCTGCTGAACTTATCGAGTGCCTGGTATTTTTCTTCTGGGTTGGGGTCTGTAATCCGCTGGGTTCCCCGGATATCCATGAGAACCTTCAAAACGGTCTCACGTGAAACACCCTGTTTGTGAAGGATTTTTGAGGCTTCGGATTCCTTTTCATCCAGAAGGGCAAGAAAAATGTGCTCGATGCTGACATACGCATCCTTCATTTTGTCAGCCTCGGCAAATGCGGCGTCCAGCACATGCCTGGTAGACGCTGAAAAATAGACATCCCCGGTGCCTGAGACCTTGGTGAGGCGGCTCACTACTTGTTCGATATCAGGAAGGATTGTTTTTGGGGAGACGCCAAGTTTCAGAAGAATTCCAGTCGCGATGCCTTCCGAGTCCTTCAGCATGACGTTCAGGAGATGCTCCGGCACGATCTGCTGGTTACCGTGCCGGCCAGCCAGGGATTGGGCCTGTTGAATCAGTTCCTGCGCCTTTATGGTGAATTTATCTAACCGCATATGTTCCTCCACAGCCAAATGGGATCAAAACATCCCATAACTAATTGAAATAATATATATAATATCTTATAAATGCAGGCATAATATAAGCACGTGCCATTTTATGTCAAATTACCCCTGAGGTATCTTTGAAGTTCAATGAAATGTGTCGCATAGAGAGCGTATTATTAAAATTTGGCTCTTCTCCCAATTAGTTGGGAGAAAGGGTTCCAGGGGTCGAGGATTCAAGGATCCAAGTGTTTGATTTCCAGGGATTTGATCAAGGCTTTCATCATTCTCTCGACATCCCCAATTTCCTCTCTTAATTTCTGACACCTCTCTTTTTACACATATATATATGCAAACAAAGCTTATATGATTTCTGCCAAACGTTTAACTCTTTATAATTTTTAAGCATATCACTCGAATCCTGGACCCCTGGAATCCTTGAATCCTTTTTTTAGATCAACGATCTTGTTGGTTGTCCCAAAAAGATCGAAGGGTTTCAAACAAAACAATACCGACGGCCGAAGAGAGGTTCAGGGAACGGATGTGTCGCGTGATGGGAATATAATAAACAGCGTTTGAATAGGCGTCCAGAATGGACGGGGGGAGCCCTTTGGTTTCGGATCCGAATACAAGGAACATTCTTTTCATAGCCGGCATGGACCAGAATGGTTTGGAGCCTTTTTTGCTGAAAAGAAATATTTCATCCTTTTCAGGTACTGCGACCTTTAGAAAAGTCTGAAAGTCTTCCCAGATCTTCAGATCGACATGTTGCCAGTAATCCAGGCCGGCGCGTTTTACCCATCGACTATTCAGAGAAAATCCAAGTGGTTTGATGAGGTGCAGGGTTGTTCCGGTACCTAGGCAGGTTCGTCCGATGTTTCCCGTATTCCAGTGAATATCAGGTGAGACCAGTACCACGTGACGCCGGCACTCAAAAAGTGGATCGTGTTGGTGGTCATGCGGGTTTGAGGAAGGTGTCGTTATCAATTGACCGGCTCTCCACAGAAAGGGCAGAAATGGATGTTCCGTGCAAAATAATTGTGCATGTCGAGAAGTAGTTCAATTCGTCATTCCCCTGCCTTCGCAGGGGCAGGCTCTGCGGAGGCAGGAATCCAGATGTTGGTTTTCTGGACTCCCGCCTGCGCGGGAGTGACATATTTATGTCACTTATTTACGGGATATAACACTAAAACGAGCTCGGTTTACACACCACCTCCCTGACGCGCAAGTCAAAGAGATGCGACTGATTAGCAGGCTTCAGGATCAGTGCTGCATCGGCGCCTTTTCCGGTGCCGCCGATGGAGACGATGTCCTCACCGGAAAGCGTGCCGCCATCGGTCGCCATGATGGCGATCTCCACGGCTACTTTGGTACCCTGGCCGAACAGTCGAAGAGTATCGGCAATGATAAGAACCGGGTAACCACCGGAATACTTGTTGAAAAGCGATCGCTCTACGCCCGACAGCGCATGGGTGGCGGATATCACGGTAGCACCGCTCTCCTCCAGGTCGGTGCGAACCGATTCCGGCATGACGGACTGAAATGGTTCTTTAAATCCGCTGTGGTAGGTGACCACTACAATCTTGAATCCTTTAAAAACATCAAGCACCTTGTGGGCGGTATAGCCCTTTGAAGAGGCCACCACCACCTCGTCGATGCCAAGGGCTTTGGCCCGTTCATAGGCCAGTTCAACGGTTGTATCTGTGTTGTCGCGTCCAGGTTTTTCGAAGTACATATTGCCTCCTATGTTATGGATCTCTATTTGTTCGGGTAGCTCAATCAGAGCATACTTTCCACCAATAACCTATATTTATCAAGAATGAAAGCCTGGTCCGGTTGTATTACCTTCGAAAATTTTTACATCTATAAAATCAGCCTTTTCGAAATATTTTTGCAACTCTTTGTTTTTGTGAATGGCCTTCAAAACAGGTAGATTTCTCCCGCGCAATTCCCATTGAAATACATGTTGCATTTATCGATCCGAGGGTCGAATCTGTTTTTAATTTCAAGTGCATCCAGCCAACATTTAATTCTGTAAAGGACCCCGCATTTGTACTTGTCTATGGCGCCCAACCTTTTCATGCCGTCATGCGTCATCCAACACTTACCCAAAAGATCAATGATTTCTTTGTGAGAGATATTTTGAACGGATCGCACTTTTGGTGTCTTCTGATTCTGTTTACTTGTCTTTCGAATCAAAATATTTCAATAGCAATTTTTGCCATTCACCCATGAATTCTTCATAAGCATCCTCATTGAATGCATCGATGAAACTTTCCCCAGTTTTTGACAGCGCTATGTATTTGTATGTCACTTGAATGTCTGTTCTCTCAGCCCCCAGTTCCGCACATGTTACGGTGACCACGCCAATTTTTTCCTGGGGTTCTATTTTGTAAAATTGTACCAAGTGCGATTCCGGATCATATTTCTTTACGATCCAGATGGCATCGCTGGTTGCGTGATCATGGCTTCCCATTCACCCAGGCCTGCAACATAGCTTGCACCGATCGGTTCATCTCATGAGCGAAATCTGCGTCGAATTTTCGCTGATACATCATCTGCCCGACATTCCGGGCACCTTTTACTTCCTTTTTCTCACCAAACATCTGGGCATGACGCTTTCGGTACATTTCTTCGAACACCTCCATGCCAAAACGGTTGTATCGATCCTCAAATATCACATATTTTTCATCAAATCGTTGTGTCAACTCTCTTTTCTGCTGCTGTTTTGTGGGATATCCGAAACATACCAGGGTAATTGGAAACACATACTTAGGCAAATCAAACATTGCCTTGTGCGCTTCGTAGTTCTCCATGATGTCCCCGATGTAGCAGGAGCCAATTCCTAATGATTCCGCAGCGATGACAGCTGTTTGTGCAGCAATGAGGGCGTCGCAGCAGGCCAGAAACAGGTCCCCCTCCTGTGGCTTGCGCATGGTAATCTTCTTTTGCTCGCAGTATTGATCCACGCCGGATATGTGGAAATAATCATACCACCGCTGGTAATCCGCCAGGAAAAGCAAAACAAGTGGCGCCTTGGCGATAAACGGTTGATTGTCACACGTTTTGACCAATTGGTCCTTTGCGTCTTGATCCTTGATCTCTATGATGGAATACAGCATCATGTTGCCTGCCGTGGGAGCACGCATTGTCGCTGCCAGAATCGTATCCTTGACCTCGTTGCTGATTTCTTTTTCCTCGTATGCACGAACTGACTTTCGATTGAGAAGCAGTTCCATTGTTTGATTCATGAGATAACTCCGCTTAAAATCGTTATCATTGTGTCAGAATCTATGTTTCCGCCACTTAAGATGATTCCAACCCGGCCTTCCGGTACCACAGCCTGACTCAGCAGGGCTGCCAGCCCAAGAGCGCCTGACGGCTCAACCACCAGTTTCATTCGATAAAATAGAAATTGAACAGCCTCAATAATGGCTTTTTCTGAAACCGTTTTCATATCGTCTACGTATTCCAGCACCAGTGGGAATGTAAGCTTACCCAATGACGGGGCGCGTTGTTCGGCATGACGATGGTTGTTTGAATATTCATCACTTTCAATACATCTCGTATTTAACCAGCCTGCCATCGAGCCCACCGGCTTTGATCGGTTTTTTCCAGGATGCTTTCAGACCGATCTTTTTGATATATTCCCGATCTCCGAAATACACAAAGGCGGTTGAGCCTTTGCATTTCTGTTTTAGAAAAGCACCGAAATGTTTATAAAATAGTTCAAGGTTCTGATCTCCCCCCATCCGAATGCCGTAAGGTGGATTGGTTACAATGACGTGCTTTTTAAAGGCCGGCAGTTTTTTGAAGTCTACCCGTTCAATGGTTACCCTATTTCCGTAATGGAGCCCCATCAGATTTGTTCGTGCGGCCCTGACAGCTTCCAGTGACACATCACTGCCCGCAATCAGTCTTTTCGGCAGTTCCCGGATCTGTCCGTCGACCTCTTTCTTCACCTGTTGCCAGACAGCGCGATCAAAGTCGGGCATACATTCAAAACCGAATCGCTGTCTGAATATGCCCGCAGGGATATGGCTATATTGCATGAGCGCTTCACACAAAAGGGTTCCCGAACCGCACAACGGATCATAAAGAGGAACAGATCCGTCCCATTCACTGAATCGTATAATCGCAGCGGCAACGGTTTCCTGCATGGGTGCCGAAACAGCCTCCTCTCGGTATCCTCTCCTGTGAAGTGCACCGCCTGACGTGTCCAGGCTTATAACGGCCTTATCGTTCCTGATATGAAGGTTCAGCGGGATATCAGGATTCCTTACCGACACATCCGGACGCTGACCGGTTTTTTCTTTGAAATAGTCGGCGATGGCATCTTTAAGACGGAGAGCGGCATACTTTGAATGCGAAATCGCACTGTCGGAAACATTTCCCGACACAGCAAAAGTATTGTCTTTTGTAAAGAAATCTTCCCAGGCGATCTGTTTAGCCTTCTGATACAGTGTGTCCGTATCCGGACAAGCGTATGATACTAACGGCGCAAGGCAGCGTGAGAGAAGCCGGGTCAGATAGTTGATTCGATACAGGGTTAATTTGTCCGCCTTAAAATAGATGCCACTGAATTCAGGCCGAACATCCTTGGCGCCGAGTTCAGTTATTTCCTGTGCGCCGGCCTCTTTTAATCCATCGGCTATCTGGGCAAAATATTGGTCATTCTTTTGATACTGATATGCCACTGCTTGATGCCTTTTTTTAAAGGGTTTGCAATCCTATCGGCTGGTGCCTTGTTCCATCGTTTTCATTTCAATCGGAGCTGGAGAGAGTAATCGAAAGATTGCTTGATCATTTGAACCCGTTTGCAGTACTAATGTTGTTCTTGGGATATTATTACTGCAAGAGTTTAGGTGTAAAATCAACTGAATTGTGGAAAAATTCCTTCTTGCAAGGGAAGAAACTTGGCGCACCGCCGGAGGAAAAGCTGAACAGGCATGGATATGGAGTATAAAAGCAGAACCCAGAAAAAAAAGGAAGATCAGGCCCTGCAGCGCCTGGGGGAGCAGCTGGTATCTTTGAATTCCGGCCAGCTTGAGACCATGGGCCTACCGGATGAACTTCTGGAGGCTATCGAATTTGCACGAAAAATAAAGAGCCATGGTGCCCGGCGCAGGCAGATTAAACATATCGGCGCTCTCATGCGGCAACTCGACCCGCAACCCATTGAAATGGCCCTGTCTCGTATGCGATCCGGAAACTTATAATTTAATGTATTTTTTTAAATCTCGATAATAATTCTGGTGGGGGCCAATCATTATCCAAAGCTGTATTCTGATGACGCGCCATGATCCAGCTCGGTGATTCCGATCAATATTTCTTTGATAAGGCTGTATGTAAGATCCGGATTTTCCTCTGCGCATGCCAGACAGAGTGCTCTCTTGTCTTTTGTCAGCGTTATCCAGGCTCGACGCCCGAGATCCTCACCGCACTCGTCACAGGATGAATTCGAGGTCGAGATAAACACTTTTAAGTCTGTATTTTGCGTCATCTTTGCTTTTATTTGGTTGCTATTAATCTTTTCAATAGGATATCTTCAACATTCCGGCGAGAATCTATTAATGATAATACATATACTTTCCGTTCAGCAATCCTGTATATCAACCTCCATGGCGGTATGATCATTTCTCTGTATTGTAATATTCCTTGGTCTTGAAGTTCTGGAACAATACGGTTTCTTTCAGGAAGGGTATAAAGCTCTGAAGTTTTATGTTTAATATTTTTTAAGATTCTTAGTGCGTTTTGAGGGCTGTCTATTGATATGTATTCAATAATATCTTTCAAATCACTTTCTGCAACATTTGCCCAGATAACTTTGTAGTTTTGTTTCATTTAGGTTTTTCTTTCAGTGATTTCTCAATGTTTTTAAACACACTATCTTGAGATTTTACCTTTTCGTTCCGGACATCACTTTCACCCTGAGATATCAGTTTCAGTAATCCGATTACATTACGCATATCCTCATAGCTTTTTGGATCTTGAAGAACAGCTCGTGGTTCTCCATTCTGCGTTATGATGACAGGACGGTGAGTCTCATTAATCTGAGATAATAAATCTGCAGCCCTAGATTTTAAATAAGATACTGATTTTATGTCGTTCGTAATATTCATTTTATTGCCTCCAGTCCGTATATGGTACCATATATGGACTTATTGTCAAGTGGTTTTTTTTGTATAAAAAAAGGCCCTTTAAGCAAAATGGTATATTTCAAAAATTTTTTAGACCCGCACTTTGTGTGCGAGAATGATTGCTTATCGGCTTTATTGAATTGATAAATTGCGGAAAAAGTGCCATATCGGGAAAGAAACGAAAAATATTTTTAAATAAATATTAAATGATGTCATACGTGTCAAGTTCTAATAAAATTGTTCCAACGATTTTATTAATAATCCTTGGAGTTGATATGGATGCACCCAAAAAACGGCGCAGCCTGGTTCAGATGGACGCAGCCCTTGCCGGGCCGCTGTTCATGTTGTCTGCTGCGCTTTTGTTCACCCTGCTCAACCTGATCATCAAGACCCTGAATCCGGTGTTCACCGTCTGGCACATCGGCTTTTTTCGTTTTTTCGGGGGTCTGGTCATGATTCTTATCATCTTCGGCCGCCACCACAACCCTTTTCGGGGGAATAACACCCGGCTGCTGATTATCCGGGGGTGTGTAGGCTCCGTGGCCTTTATCTCCCTTATCACGGCGCTCAAACTGCTGCCGCTGTCGACGGCTCTGGTTCTTTTCTACTCGTTTCCGGCATTTTCAGCGGTTTTTGCCTACCTGATTTACGGCGAAAAAATTAGCAAGCTCGAGATAGCCTGTATTGTCCTGGTGGTGGTCGGTGTCGGGGCGTTGTTCGATTTCAGACTTGGCGGTACTTTTTTAGGACAGGCCATGGCTATAATCGGTGCCGTGTTCGCAGGTCTCACCGTAACACTGATCCGCAGCTTAAGGGAAAAAAACGGACCGGTCATCATCTACCTCTACTTCTGCACCATGGGCGCCCTGGTCACCGCGCCCAAATTTATTATGACGCCGATATTGCCTGCCACACCAATGGAGTGGGCCATGGTTCTGGGGATCATCTTCACATCTTTGACGGCCCAGCTCCTCATGAACCAGGGATTTTTCTATTGCAAGGGGTGGGAGGGGGGCGTGTTCATGTCCAGTGAGGTGATCTTCACCGGTATCGTGGGTATTGTCTTCCTGGGAGACCCCGTGACGCTGAGGTTCTGGGTCGGTGGCATTTTGGTCTTTGGCAGCGTGGTGGCACTGAATCGACTCAAGGCAGGGCTTGTGCAAAAATAACTTCACCCAAATTTTTATTGACAACTAAAAGTTGAAAGGTTAAAATTCGTATTCTATTTTTGCATCCATCATGCTTGGACGGGTGTTTACCAAGATCGGCCAGACCAAGTGCCTGGCCGACAAAAGGTGATCATCCAGGCCAGCCATGTTGGCTACGAACCGAAAACCGGTCAGTTTGTGGTCATGGATTCGGGCAATATCCCTGAACCTCTCAAGGTCTTCAGTACGTCCAAAGCTTTTCGGGTAAACCCCGAATTAAAAAACAGACTGCCGAAATCTTTCTGGCAGGAGGATAAGCGGGTGCCGGTCGGCAAAAAAACTGACGGCAAACCTGTTTTATTTCAAAAAGCGTGTGTCGGAAGCCCTGGAGGGGCGTGACCAGCTGGAACGCAATCTCAGCCACAGCATGCCCAGGATCGTGACCTCGACCTTTCCGGGACTGTCGGCGGCCCAGGCCAATACGCAGATCGAATTTGAATCGCAATAGCCAACGTACCTTGGAGGAGATATGAAACAATATTGTGTGAAGGACTTGATGGTTCCAATTTCAGAATATGCGACCGTAGCCGTGGGATCGACACTGTCCGAGGCCGTGCTTGCGCTGGAAAAAGCCCAGGAGGAATATTGCCATACCCAATACTCCCACCGTGCCGTACTGGTTTTGGACAGCAACAAACAGGTGGTTGGAAAAGTCAGTCAGTTGGATTTCCTGCGGTCCCTTGATCCAAAGGATGATAAAATTGAACGGATAAAGGATATCAGAAAGTTCGGCTTTAGCTCAAAGTCCATTGCGCTTCAACAGGAACAGTACCGTCGGACGGCTCCACCAAACAAGGACATCTACACAAAAGCGGTCAAGCTCAAGGTTGAAGAATTTATGCAAACCCCTTCCGAAGGCGAGTACGTCAATGAAGACACTTCCCTTGATACCGCCGTCCACCAGCTGCTCACAGGGCACCATCTGTCTCTGCTGGTGACTCAAAAAAAGAAAATTGTGGGTATACTGAGAATGCCGGATGTGTTCGCTGCAACCTTCCATGTCATGAAAGAGGTCGAAGCAACCAAAGTAGGTGAGGATATACCATGAAAGAACTCGAAAGACTATTGGACAGGATTATCCAGCGCGTCAACATCAACCTGCGGGAACTCGAATACGATGTGAACCCGTTGGTTCAAAAACTTATCCCACCGAACCAGATGACAAAATTTTATGCATTTTACGGCATTACGCCCCACCATCCGCTGCATCTTCAGTTCAGACACTCCAATTTGGCCGGCAGCTACTTTCTGGGAAAATGCAGTGTTACCAACTCACTTCTCTACAAGAGCGATATCAGGGGGGACGAACTCAAACAGAAAGCAGAGCTGTTCCAATATCAGGAATTTGAAATACCGGTGGCTGAGGATGAAGAGATCGAGATAGATGACAGCTTCCTGATCAAAACGCTGGTTCACAATTTTTCTCACGACCCGGAAACGTTGGAGAAATTTTTTATCAGGGATACCATCTCCACCCATTATGCCAATATCCACGGCTCCCCTTCGGATGGATGCTTCCTGGGGCCCTTTTCAACCGTTGATCTCACAACGATACGGGACTGTCTCGTCGGAACATTTTCTTATATACAAGCCGGGGAAGTGAGCCACCTGAATATTGAACCCGGGACGGTGTGGGTGCGTAGCCCTGAAACGTTCAATTTCCTGTACCGGTTTCCCCTTCAACGGTTGAACAATTACATCTATTTTGCTGCCGGTGGTTCTCCCCAGGGAGTCTTTATCGATTTTGTGGAAGATCGCAAAGAGGCTTTCCAGCGGATTTTTAACGTGGTCAACCTGGAACCTTCCGTGTCTGTTCCCAACAGCGCATCGCTTGACCGCTTTGCCGTGATCAGACCCAAAACGCATATCAGCGAAAATGTGCTGGTTTCACAGCGGGCCTTTCTTCAGAATGCCTGGCTCGGCAAAGGTGCCAACGCCCAGGAGCATAGCTATATCATCAACTCACGCCTGGAGGGTAATGACATTACCGCCCATGGCGCCAAAATTATCGAGGCTGACCTGGGTAAGGATGTATTTGTCGGTTTTAACTGTTTTCTGAGGGGACGGCCGGAATCACGACTGACCATCGGCCAGGATAGCATCATCATGCCGCATACGATCATCGATGTCCACAAGCCAATGACGATTCCGGCAGGCTATTTGGTCTGGGGGCTGGTGACGGATGAAAAGGACCTGAAGAACAACAGTATGTCTCTGAAGGCCTTTTCAAAAATCAACACCCGCTTTTCAAAAGGTGACATGATTTTTGAAGGAAGCGGCGCCGAATTTGTTACAGCCTTCAAAGAGAGAATTCAGCATATCCTGGAGGCCAACGGGGCTTTTTTCAACGGTCATTCGAATAAGGGCCACGCCCAGCAAAATCAAAACATTTCCTTCAACACGATCCAACCCTATCCCATGGGAGAACAGGAAGGACTGTATCCGACCATCATCATCCGTCCGTGATGCGGGAAAAAGAATAAACAAACGGGGTGCATTCAAATGATCAAAACGTAGCCTTGGAGGTATAAAAAAGGGCTTTTGTTTAGGACATTTGAACATTCAATATTTGGATTTGTTTCGTATTTCGATATTCGTATTTCGAATTTAGAATATCGGATGTACGAGTAAACTCTTATAGGGCATGATCAGTGCCAGTCCCTCCAGAGCTGGGTATCTACTTAAAAAACGTCAGCAAGGCGTGCAGATTGGTCAGCGGGTGGGGCGGGCATCCCGGAATATAAAGATCCACCGGCAAGAGGTTGTCCAGGCCTTCTGTGATTTCAGGGCTGCCCCTGAAGGGTCCTCCGGTCAGGGTACAAGTACCCACGGCGATGACAACTTTGGGGTCGGGTACGGCCTCGTAGGTTTGAAACAGGGCCGTTTTCATGTTGCGGGAGACGGGTCCGGTTACGACGATGCCGTCTGCATGGCGGGGCGAAGCCACGAAGTTGATTCCAAAGCGGGCCAGGTCAAAAAAGGGTGTTGCCAGGACATTGAGATCCGCTTCGCAGGCGTTGCAGCCGCCGGCCGATACCTGGCGCAACTGCAAAGAGCGGCCAAAAAGTTTTTTGAAATGCTGCCGGGCATGTGTGGCCAATTCAGGAAGTGATCCGTCCGTGCTAAGGTGCTCTTTTTCGGATACGGCGATTTCGAAGTCCTGGGTAAAGGTGACAAATTTTCCTTTAGAAACGCGTTCACAGGTTCCGCAGAAAACACAGCGCCCCATGTCAATTAATTTTTTTTGCGCATCGATGGCATCCTGGGGACAGGCCGCTGCACAGGTCAGGGCCAGATCGCTTTGGGCCTTTTTATTGATTTGTGGGCGTCCACGGTAACGTTTCCACAGTTCGATTTTTTCCTGTGGATATTTTGATGTTCTGTAGCCCTGTTCGAATCTGTTTTTAAGCGTATTAAGCATCTTAGGTTCCCTATAGATCAAAGCCGCAATACGACAGATTGTAGCTTTTGTTGTTGAGCGGGAAATCGGATATTTCTGTATCCCGCAGAGACATGGACAAGCCGTTCCAGTTGTGAAAGGAAGGGTCCTTGATCTTGTAGCGTATAATTTTTCCCGCCGCGTCGGTTAAAACACAATGTGAAACCTCACCCCGCCAGGCCTCATTCAGGGTTACTACAAAGGAATCGGGTGCCATGGACGGATTTTCCTGCTCAACACAATGCGTTTCCACCGGGTTGTTCAGCAGGGACTGGATGAGATCGATGGCCTGTAGGGTTTCGTCGGCTTTGATTTTGGCCCGGGCATAAACATCTCCGCTGTGTTCGGCATTTTCCGGAATATCGAGTTCAGAATAATGTTCGTTGGGAAAGCAGCGTCTGACATCGTAGGGCATGCCGCAAGCCCGGCCGGCAGGTCCCACCAACCCCAGGTTTTCGGCATCGGACCTGCTGACTGTTCCACAATCTTCGAAGCGCGAACGCACACTGGATGTGGAAAAGAGTAGATCGATAACATGCTTGACCTGCGGTTTGATTTCAATGATGCGCTCGGTCAGAATGTTCCGGACCTCGTTGTTCATATTGAAAACCACACCTCCCGGACGAATGAATCCTTTGCTGAACCGATTGCCGCAAAGCAGCAGTGACATATTCAAAAAATCGCCCCGCATGCGGCCGCAGTAGTTCATGGGCGGCAAAAATGCAACGTCCCCGCTCAATGCGCCCAGGTCACCCACGTGATTCTGAATACGTTCAAGCTCGAAAGCAATGGTTCGGATGATGTGTGCCCCGTTATCCGGTATGACTGCGGAAAAGGCCTCCACGGCCTGAGCCATACAGAGGCTGTGGCCCACCGTGGTGTCACCGGCAATGCTTTCGGCCAGAAGGGACAAGCGTTTGGCTTCTACCTGTGGAATAAGTGTTTCAATGCCCCGGTGCTGGTATCCCAGTTGGATCTCCAGGTTCAGTACCCGTTCACCAATACAGTTGAACCGAAAATGTCCTGGTTCGATCACTCCGGCATGCACGGGGCCGACAGCCACTTCGTGGATCTCCTGGCCTTCCACGCTGTAGTAGTTATAGTTTCCGGGGATATCATCGGCGTAGTGGTTATTAAAGACGTCGGCTCTGTTCATATAATTGGGATGATAGCGAACCATTTTGAGCCAGGGATGACCCTCGGGCCGGATACCGAACTGTTCGGCAATTTCCCGTTCAAACATGTGGAATGGTTCGCATTGACTGCTCATGGCCGGATAGGTGTCGGGCGCATTGCAGGCGGCAACCAGCAGCTTATCCTTGCGCAGTACAGCCATAAATCTGACGGTGTCGCTATCTATGTAGGCAAAGTAGTGAACGACCTTCCCGCCGTTTTCGACAATATCCAGGGCTTCCTGACGAAAGGTGTCAAACGTAAGGTTCGGGACCTGTTTTCTGGGGAGGGCGACACCATTTGAAACCTCCAGAAATGCCGTGTTCATTAAAAACCTCCACTGACGATAGTTACCGCATTCATTATTGTCTGGTACAGGGAGTCCGGGATCCAGAAACACAATACCAGAGAGGTTAATAGCAGCACATACTGGGGCCAGACCAGACTGGCTTTTTCCGTCAAACCAATGGTCGCTTCCGACGTGTTAAAAGAAATTTTCATTGCCTGGTTGGCAAAACCGGCAAAGATGGCACACAGACTGACCACCAAAACAGTGACGCCTATGTAGTGACCGGCCTTAAAGGCCCCGAGGATGACGAACAGCTCGCCGATAAAAATTCCAAAGGGCGGCAGACCTGAGATTGCGACAAATCCGCCGAAAAAGGCTACAAAGGTCCGCGGCATCTGCTTAACCAGGTTGCCTGTCTTTTCAATCTGCCGGCTGCCATAGCCCAGCAGAATGTTGCCGGAAGTCAGAAACAGCGAAGATTTGATCAGACTGTGGTGGATCAGGCAAAGCATGGCTCCATAGGCACCCAGTCCGCCAACACCTGTTCCAAAGGCAATAATGCCCATGTTTTCAATGCTCGAATATGCCAGCAGGCGTTTGTATTCTGTCTGCTTGAGAATAAAGGTGCCTGCCGCCAGAATCGAAGTCAGGCCGAAGCCCATTAGGATAGGGCCGGAAAAATCGCCCAGGCCGGCTGCCAGCATGATTTTATTGGTTTTGAAGATCCCGAGGTAGGCGCAGTTGAGCAGTACGCCGGACAACAGCGCCGATGCCGGGCTGGGCGCTTCGCTGTGGGCATCGGGCAGCCAGGTGTGCATGGGCGCCAGACCCATTTTTGTGCCGTATCCTACCAGGATAAAGGCGAAACCCGCTTTCAGCCACATGGGATCAAGACGGGTTGCAACCGCCGTGAGCGCAGAAAAGGAAACCGGCGCATCTACCTTGCCGACATCCATTGAAATCGTGATCAGCACCGATCCCAAAAGCGCCATGGCAATGCCCACAGAACAGATCAGTACATATTTCCAGGTGGCTTCCAGGGAAGCGGAAGATCGGTGGGTGTAGATCAGCGGCGCACTGGCCAGGGTTGTCGCTTCAATGGCGATCCACATGACCATGATATGATCGGAAAGGGTCACCATGGTCATGGTGGACAGAAACAGCAGCATGGAGCCGGTAAAAATATGCTCGGACTTGATATCGGCCACCTTGAGATAGGCTACCGTATAAATGGATATCAGAAAAAACAGGAGCGATATCACCAGCAGCGAGAGCATTCCTTCCGGCGTGACGGCAAAATAGGATTTAAACAGCGGTTCGGGCTGCCGGACCCACAGCAGGAGGGAAAGCAACAGGTGAAGTGCTCCGGTAAAGACCAGCAGCGGACGCCCCATGTTGCGGGGCAGGAAAAAGGCAATCACGCCGGTGACAAACGGGGCCAGGAAAACGATTTCAACCATGAATCAAACACCTATTCCTTTAATGTTCTGAGCAGGGCGGTATCCACATCATCAAATGTCTGTTTGATATTCTGAAGGATGACGGCCATGATCATGACACCGGCCAGTACATCCAGAAGAATGCCGAATTCCACTATGTGAAGGGCTCGCACTGAAAAGGTCGTTCCCACCAGATAGATGCCGTTTTCCATCATGATATACCCCAGCACCATGGCGATGGCATTTCGCCGTGCTATCAGCAGGAACATGCCGGCGACCAGAAGAGAGATGGCAGTGGGTAGCAGTAGTACACTGGTACTGATGGACGGGGCATTGAATCTGTGACTGACAGCCATGGCAGCCACGATCAACCCCAGGCCTGCCAGCACTGAGGCGTGATAGCCGACGATCGGTTCCACTTCCCTGCGAATGGCAACCTTTTTAATGGCGAAATGTATGCACAAAGGAATGACGATACCGCGAATCGTCAAGGTGGCAAGCGTAAACAAAATTCCGCCGCCGGTCATGTCGTGCCCGATTATCAGCGGGACGATAGATACGACCACTCCCTGAAACGCCAGAACCTTGATAAGCCCCGGCAGCCGGCTGGAACCAAATGAAAACAGAACCGAAAGCAGAACAAGGGACAATGTCATGTCGACCGGGATGTTCATCTTAGAAACTCCAGTGTAATAACGGTTGCAAAAAAAGCCAGGGCAAAGGAGGTCAGGAGGAACTTGGGAACCCTGTCCATCCTGTAACGGGCCACGACCGATTCCATGACACCCACGGCCATATACACAACCAGCAGGGATGTCACGAACAGGCAGATGTTCAGTGCAAGATAGCCTGATTCAAATGGCATGATCAGCCTGGCGACAATGGATGAATAGAAAAAGAGTTTGCAGAAAGATCCCAGTTCGATAAATCCTAAATCGGGTCCGCTGTGATCCAGCACCATGACTTCATGAATCATGGTCAACTCCAGATGGGTGGCCGGATCATCTACCGGTACGCGTGAGTTTTCCGCCAGAAGAATAACGAAAAAGGCAATCACCACAAACAGCATTGGCGACCCGGCTGCCTGCCATAATCCAAAAGGCTGGCCGCCTGAAAAATAGGCCGCCAGGCGCAATTCACCGGTCAGTATGTAGAACAGGATCAGTAGCATGAACATCGTGGCTTCGCAGATAATCGGGAAATAGGCTTCCCGGGCTGCCCCCATTCCTTCGAACGGCGACGCGGTGTCCATGGCAGCCGCAATGGTGAAAAAACGGCCCAGGCCAAGCAGGTACAAAATGAAAAGAAGATCACCACTGAACGAAAAAACCGGCGGATGGCCCCCAAAGGGAAGAAACAACAGGACAGTGACAGCAGCTCCCAGCGATACCACGGGTCCCAGTTTGAAGATAAAGGTCGTGCTGGTGCTGTAAACCGAACCCTTCTTGAACAACTTGACGAGGGTGTAGTAGTTGATCAGCAGAGGGGGGCCCTTTTTCCCGCCGAAAAAAGCCTTCACTTTGAGGATAACCGCTGAAAAAAACGGGGCCACCAGTATGGCCAGAACCCAGAATAAAATGGATTTAATCATGACATCATCTCATTTATACGAAAAATATAAGCACCACAATGGCCAGCAATATGTAACCGATATACAAATGGATGTCTCCGTGCTGTATCCAGCGCAACCTGTCGAACAGCCACAGAACCGGATTGACCACCACACGCACCATGTGAAGCTCGGCTATGTCATCGATATGGCTATGGTAATGGGTTTTTTGGGGAAACCGACCGCGAATTCTAGGATGATCCTCTTGCAGAGGGGCAGCCGGCCTGAAAAATTCGAGAATCGAGGCTGCGTAGGAAGTGCCGGTATACTGCATTTTAACGGTTGGTTGTGTGAAACCGCACCCCCAGGTTCCTGCTTTGCCGATAGTCTTACCCCGGTATAAAACAAGACGGAGGGCAATAAGTATCAGAAGAACGATAAAGAAAACTGTGGCTGCCAGGGTGATATTTGCCGTCATCTGCATAAACGGCTCCATGGGTATGCGGCCATACCCCAGCCCGGATACCGGAACAGCCTTCAGGGCCAGGGTAATAAACATCCGTGGAAACACCCCTATGATGATACAAACGGCGGCCAGTATCAGCATGGGTGCCAGCATAGCCGGCCCTTTTTCATCCACGGCCACAGCACTCGAACTCCTGGGTTCTCCCTGGAAAACCACCCCCACTACCTTGGTGAAACAGGCCAGGGCCAGGCCACCGATAATGGCGAGGCTGACAATGGCCATGATGCTCAGCACAAAAGCCGTTTTGTCGAGGGCCACGCCTCTGAACCCACCTAAATAAATAAAAAATTCGCTCACAAATCCGTTAAACGGCGGAAGACCGGAAATGGCCAAAGAACCGACCAGGAACGTGACACCTGTGACTTTCATGTTTTTGAGCAGACCACCCAGCATATCGATGGTGCGCGTTCCCGTTTTCTGGATCACCACCCCGGCTCCCATGAACAGCAGTGATTTGAAAATCGAGTGATTTAACACATGTAACAGCCCCCCGGAAAACCCAAGGACAGCCATGATAGGGTTGCCGGAGGATACGCCGATCATGCCGATTCCGATCCCGATCAGAATAATCCCGATATTTTCAACGCTGTGATAGGCAAGCAGCCGTTTGAGGTCGTGCTGGCCGAGGGCGTAGACAACACCCAGAATGCCGGAAATCATTCCCGCAATCAGTACGATTTCACCAAACAGCGGCGTATGCAGGCTCAGCGAGGCATACAGGCGTACAATGCCGTAAATTCCGGTTTTTATCATTACACCGGACATCACTGCTGAAATGTGACTCGGAGCGGCCGGGTGGGCATGAGGCAGCCAGACATGAAACGGAAACACACCGGCCTTTGAACCAAATCCGATAAAAGAGAGTATTAACACCAGTAATTTTGCCGAATCAGGGATGGTGCTGCCGGAAGAGAACAGAAAACTGCCGCTATACCCATATAATATACCAAAAGAAACCAGGATGAACATGGCGCCGACATGCGAAAAAATAAAATAGAGATAGCCGGCTTTTCGGTTTTCAGCAGATTCGTAGTCATATATCACCAGAAAAAATGATGACAGAGACATGATTTCCCAGGAAAGCATAAAAGCGATCATGTTGGCGGCAGTCACCACCAGCGCCATGGAAACGATCAACAGGGAGAAAAACAGATAGTTGACTGCCGAGCGGAGAGCCTTTTCAGGTTTATTGAGGTAGTGAAAACTGTAAACTGCTGCAAGCAGGGAAACGGCATAAATCGCAACCAGGAAAAATGCCGACAGTCCATCTACTTGGAATGAAAGGGAAAATAGTTTCAAATATTCAAAAGATGCAGCATGGGACCCCTGATGCAGTAGCTTGACCAGGGCGTCGAACAATCCAATGGCGCATCCGATGCTGATGACGGAAACAGCGGTGGCTTTCATCAACACAAAATTTCGCCAAATAAAAAGGGTGGCAAAGCCGCCACAGCAGATCAGTGCAATCGAGAGAAAAAAACTGTTCATAAAACTCCCTTTTTAATCTGATTCTGATACGGATAGATTTTTTGAGAAAACATGAAATCCACCAAATGTCAATCTACATTTGGTGGATGAACTTGCAGGCAGGGCACTTTTGATGGCGTCCATCAGTCTCAGTTATTTGATGAAGTTGCCAGCAAGATACCAAAACCAACAAAAATTGAACCACTTGTTCGATTGAAAACTTTAATTCTATTGGGTTTTGCTATCCAGGCTTTTACCTTGTGCGCCAATAAGGCATAAAGCATCAAAAAAGAAAATGAAAAAAACATCAATGTAGCAATGAGCATAGAAAATTGAGGGATTAAAGTTTCTTTGGTGTTAACAAACTGTGGAAATAGGGCAGTCAGGAATACAATTGCCTTTGGATTGCTCAGTGCAACGCCCAAGGCTTGAAAAAATAGTTTTTGAGATGAAACATCTGTCGAAATCAATTGTTTTTTCATGGTAGTTACATCGGAATTTTTCTGAAAAATCAGTTTAATGCCTAAATAGATCAGATAGGTTGCACCCGCATATTTGATACTATTAAATATCATTTCTGAGGTGTTGAGTACGGTACCCAATCCTGTAACCGCGATGATGCCAAGACAGAAAAGACCAACAATATTGCCAATTGCAGCAAAGACGGCTTTTCTCCATCCATGGATTGTTGCGCTTGTCGTGATGAAGAGAACTGCCGGCCCGGGTGTTGACGTAGCGATAAATACTAACACCAAATACATGAGCCATGATTGGATCGTCATATTCATTATCCTTATTTGCCACAGCATTTTTTATGTTTTTTACCACTTCCACAGGGGCAGAGTTCATTACGCCCCACTTTCTTTTCGGCGATCACTGTTTTTGGTGGATTCAACAACATTTCTAAGTCATTAATATCCTCAGGTTTGTCTGAATCTAATTCAATTGAATATTTCCAATCGTTTTTTTCAAATACGGATTCTAATTCCTTGACTCTCTTTTTTGTTTTTACATTTACAATTGCGGGATTCTTTTCGGTGCCAAGTTTTGCAGTTTTTTTACCATCAAATAATTTTTTCATCTTTTCACCCTCATTTGACTTTTATATGAATTTTTTCATCTTTAAATTCTATGATATCACCTGAAAATATTTTTTTTCGTTTTCTGGTTTCCACCTCACCATTTACCGTAACCTGACCTTCAGAGATTACATATTTCGCCTCACCACCGCTATTGACCATATTTTCGAACTTCAAGATTTTATAGAGTTCAATGGGCTCTTCTGTTATTTCAACTTCTCTCATTTTACCAACGGCTCCTTTTCCTAAACGGCATGGGTTTTCTTATGCTTAGAAGGTTGTTTTTGAGCCTAAAAACATCAACCTAAGACCAAAATTAACCTCTGTTTATATTGCATTACCTATTTTATCATTAAGCTGTCTCGGTCCGACCCAAAAGGGGTGTGCCCGCAACTAAAATTACATAGCAAAGCAGGGATAGCAGGCCCATGCTGCCCAATGCAAGATAGAGCCATTTCAAGTTTGAAATGGCAAGAACCGAGGTTGCCATCATCGGTCCCATGGCATTTCCTGCAAACCTGCTTGAATTCAAGAACCCGATCACCCGTTCGTCCAGATCCGAGGCAAAAGAAGAAAAAACCAATGGCATGATAGCGGCTATCATGGCGGTCTGAATCATACGAACGGCAACAAAACTTGTAAACCCGGGACACATGGACAGCATGAATTGCATAACGGTTCCCATGATACCGGCGAAAATAATCATCCTGTGATTCGTGACTTTTGCAGCAAGTCTGCACAGCAAAAAGGTTCCCGCCATAGCCGTGGCCGTATACAGCATGACAACCAGGCCGGCCGATTTTACAGCCATGCTTTCTGGCATGTGGAATCCCTGAAAAACATTCGGAAGAACACTGGGCAGGAACATCAACTGGATGGTCGCGGTGAAACAAAGTCCCCACCCGATGAGGGTCTTTTTATTGATCGTGTGTTTTGTGACGCCGGCAGGCTGTTTTGATTTATGCACAATATCAATTACATATAAAAAACAGAAACCCATCGTCATAAATACCAAAGCCGATGCACTGATAAACGCACCCTGGTAACCCAGCATCGTGGCGGCCAGCGCACCCACCGGGGGACCGGTCAACTGTCCGAGTGTCATGGAGTTTTGAAACAATCCGATATCTCTTGACACCCATTCTCCGGATGACGACGAAGAGACGATGATCAGACCCACGGTGGATATACCGCCCAACAATCCCTGGACGATACGAAGGACAAGCAGAACAGGAAGACTCGAAACAAAGCCCATCGACAGGATGATAAGGGCATGGGAAAGCAATCCTCCCATAAAGAGGTTCTTGGGACTGGTACGCGAGGCCAAGGATCCCCAGTAGGTAGACGCAAAAGCTGCGGCGAAACTGGGTGCCCCCATGATAAATCCCAGCAATATCAGCGTGTCCCGTGAAGAATAAGGGCTGATGTCATAAATAAAAAAAGGCAGAAAGATCAAGACGAAATTGAAAGAAAAGGCCATCCCGAATTGGGCCAGAGAAATGAAGAGTACGTTTCGATAGTTTCTTTGATTCATTATTGCCGTTCAATAGCAGGGTACTATTCAAAACACAACATGCTGAAATTTATAAACGATTATAAGCGATGTGATATCATCAAACGCTGGAGGGTATCGGAAAATGAGATGCCGGGACCCTGTGTTGATTTGGCCTGACCCTATATTTTGTCAGACAAACCACCGTGTTTTAGGGTGGACACTCTGCAATAAAAAGATCAATATCTTGTAGTAATTGCTTGTGTATGATATTGATCACTTAAATTTTCTATCTACACCTGATTTCGAGCTCACCTGACCCTGCACGTTGTCAAGACGTGATAAAAGTAAATACTATACACTTTCATGCTTATCGAGTTTCCTGAATATCATTCAGATGGTGGTGTTCTACCGA
>JAOZSO010000002.1:0-2105 GCA_029939655.1 Desulfobacterales bacterium | reverse complement strand
GAAAAATCATGAAATAGAGATATTTTTCGAGTACTTTATTCTTTTGTCGGAACTATACAGAAACTTTATAATAACTGGTTAGAGGCACCAAAATATTACTAAGTAAGGAGCTATTTCCAAGGTGAAGCAAGAATGGTTTGAAATGCACGATATTCGTCGCAGAAATTTTGACAAATCGGTTTGGATACCTTTGAGGGCCGGATTTCATAATGTTTGCCAGGGAAAATATGGTTACGAGGGATATAAAAAGGATTTCTTTGGAACAGGTTCAATAGCTGTTCCGACAAAAAATAAAAATACTGTAAAGAAATTAGCTTGGATGGATATCGGAATAAGCCATCAACATTCTGGTCATATCGAAGATGACATCTATGTCCCTGCAGACATATATAGGGATTATCAGGGTGAATTTGAAGGCGTCCACCTTGTGCTGAATCAATTGTCTTACGGAGACGAACCATCTATCTGGCATTTGAATCAGGACTTGGTTTTATCTCTTGCTTTAAAAATAGAGGGAAATTCATGGGTTTGTCCTCAAGATGGTTACATAGAAGTTGCCAGACTCAAAAAGAATGATGAAAACGGACTCGCATTGATAGAAATCAAGGCACAATATCTAAAAGATTATCTTTGTGCAAGAGATATGGGTCTGTACATGACAAGTTATTTCAGTAGAGACATGATCGTCACCGATGCATCCGGAATTAGTTGGAATGGCGACAGTAGCAAAGAAGAAAATGAATCCGGCAGATGGGAAGGAAGGATAATGCCCATCCATGAAGGAGGCGATCCTTTCGGGGAAAAAATGGCTGTTTTTCATGTCGCAAGAACAGATGTGGAAGAAAGCGATGATGTCCCCGACATTTCAAGTATTCCCACAGATGATAACACAAAGAGTGAAACTTGGGAGCGGAAGTTTGAGGGTAAAAAGCTTTACCGTGTAATGGGTGATCTATGGCGGAATGACTGGATTGAACCGGGAAAAATCAGTCCAAAAGTAAGAGGGGATAAGCTTGCATCCACTGTGTTTTTTATTATTGATGCAGAAGGGTCAAAAGTTAATGGTGATGATTTAGTTCACTCCGGCAAATGGCTATGGTTTAAACCGGATGTTATTATGGCTTTGTGTCATAGGCGTGGTGGATCTTTATCCTTCTATACACAAGATACTGGTTCGGTTTCCTGCTCATATGGAGATGGAGTTCACTTTGGTATAAATGACTTGGGTTATATAAATGTATATGCGAAAGACATCGGGTTTCTACCGGTATGGCAACAGCAAATATGGGCTGGTTATAACATAAGCCCTGAGGGTGGAGTTTCGAAAGAGTTGTTGGCTTCTCAAGTGAGGGCGGAACCTGTTGGAACTCAAGCACCTGAAGATTTTCTCCCAAAAGGAATCGCAATCGTAAATAAGTTATCACAAAAAAAGCTTGGAATTAAGTTGTTTCGTGAGCATGAGGTAGTTCCAGAGCTTTTCAATAAAGTGCACCGTTTTAGATCGATTGATGATCCTTCTTTTTATGCTCTAGCAAAGGATTTAGCACGATTAACCGCTGATAGTTTGGACACTGAAGCCATGCAGAGCATTGTGCCTCCGCCAAAGAAAAAAAAATGGGGTTCCCTTAAATCACTTGAAAATCTATTAGCTTCAAAATTTAACATTGATCATATTAGAAAGATAACCGCCCCATTTGTTGGCGTATATGAGTTGAGGCATGCTGATGCGCACTTGCCAAGCAGCAAATTAGATGATGCATTCAAACTCATAGATATAGATAGATCTCGGCCTCACATCCATCAGGGTTACATGATGTTGCACAATATTGTTTCGAGTCTTTATGGAATTGCAGAGGCTTTAAAAAATTGGCCGTAGAATGGCAAGCCTCTAACAACGGCGTGCTGTCGGACTCGCTTTGTTCGCCGCAGACGCCGTGCGTTATCTGTGGCATTGAACGATTTGGGAGGGATATTTTATGGGACTGACAATGCTCGGGGTAGTGCTCGGTGCTATAATTGCCATAATTGTGACTGTCGCCACGGAACTTTTAAGAAAGCCAAATCTTGATTTTGAGATTCTCCCTGCAAAAGATATGGAATTTGAT
>JAOZSO010000470.1:0-3081 GCA_029939655.1 Desulfobacterales bacterium | reverse complement strand
ACAGTTATCAGCCGAATGTAACCTGGTACCTGCCGGCGGCAATACGTAATCACTTCTTGAAACCGAAAGGCTCATCGCATTCGGGGAAGCTGCGTCCGGAAAAACACCATTCGAGACCCAAATGGTACTCAACCACAAAGCAGCTATCGAATTCCTCGTAGATGTTGTAGATGAAAACGGGTTTGATCGCCGAACCATTCTCAATCTTCATGCCCTGCTCTCGGATAATCTGTTGGGGAATCCGTCAGCATCGGGACGATTGCGTGCAATCCCTGTCGGCATCGGAAAATCTGTCTACGAACCGCTGGCGGTACCACAGCTGATCGATGAAATCTTCCAAATATCGTTCTTGCGTTGTGGTGCTAAAGGTACCTTTACTCATTCATGTTACTCCCCTATCGGTTCTACCCGACATCTGATGTACCGATGCAAAGGGGTTCCTGCCAGCCGATCCCGATGGGTGTTCTTGGATAGCCTATTTGCGTTGGCCCCGTATTTTTTTCCCTGGTGCACCAACCCAAACCCATGAGGCATGAGGGCATACCCCGGCCTTGTCGTTGCATCTGTTTTCAGCTCAATCCGTTCCTGACCCGCCTCGGTAATAACCCGCACCATATCTCCATCTTCCAGGCCCTGTTTGGCCGCATCATCCGGGTGCATACGAAACCAATGGTACTTTTTGCCTTCATTCCAGGCTGGATCGCGCATCTGGGAGTTGGCATTTCCATCCATATGCAGGCCAGAGGACATGATCAATGGGTACTCATCCCCATCCGCCTTCAAGGCTTCTTGCTCCAGAGCAGGTTCGATTTCCCCAAGCCATTCTATCATCTCCGGTACATCCAGGTTGATCCGCCCGTCCTCGGTAGAAATGACTTTAAAATGGTCCCATTCGTCCGGGTCCACACTACCAACAATTAATCCGCCCGGGGCGTCGATGATGGCCTGAAACATGTCGTCGCCTAATGCGGTCCCAGGAGTGAAACCCGCTCGGATCGCTTTTTCCTGGGCCCAGGGCGGCAGGGTGGCCATGCGAGCCCACAGCGAGGCCTGGTTGACGGAACCCAGACTGCGCCCCAGTGTCTTAGCCAGAATATACTGCATGGATCGACCGACACCTGGATTTTCACCAATAAAAGTCATCAGCTCAGCCCCCAAACGAAGGCGATCGCCACTTTCCGCTGCCTTCTGTAAAGCCTCCGGAATCTCGGGTACCAGGCCGAGTGCATCGGCCAGGCGGGTAAATATCTCCGCTGCCTCAAGCTGTTCACCTTCCGGTTTTACCACCGGATGGCGCATCTGCATAAACACGTTGGGAAAACCGTGTGCCATGCCGCTGTCATACGACTCATAGGCTGAGAGCGCGGGCAGGACATAGTTCGACAATGCAGCGGTTTCTGTCATGGCGATGTCCACAGTGACCAGGAGATCCAGAGCCCCGAACGCTTCTTCGTACTGGCTGGTGTCGGCGAAAGAGCGTAAGGGATTGGCTCCACTTACGATGACCGTCCGGAGGCGATCCGGATGGTCGTTCAAAATTTCTTCAGGCATGGCGTTGGGCGGGTAAAGGTTGGTAATGGGAAAAAAACCCGTAGCTACAGTACGCCAGGCCTGGTTTTCTCGTTCCCGGTCGCGTACCTTGGTCGGGCCACCACTCATTATACCCATACCGAAGAGATTGCCGCCCTTCACACCGATCCGGCCGCAGATGGTTCTTAATACATTTTCCAGGTAGGAAATAAGCGTGCTGTGCCGGGACATAAGTACGCCCAGATCGCTCTCATGGCTGGAAACCCGGTTGGCGAACAGATGGCAGACCTTGACAACCTCGTCATATTCCAATTCACATACTTCAACAGCTGCGTGAGCGTCGAAGTCCTCGAACAAAGGCCGGATTTTTTCAAACCCGCTGACATGTTCGTCGATGTACGCTTGGTTATGCCAGCCTTTCTGTAGGATAATGGCGATCATGGCCCGGTATAACAACGCATCCGTCCCCGGCCGGATTGGCAGGTGAATATCGGCCAGCCTGGCGGTTTCTGATAGCCGCGGGTCCACCACCACCAGAATTTTATCAGGATCTTTGCTAAATGTGGGCCAGTGCTTTCGAGCACGTGGCGAATGATGGCTCATCATGGGATTTTTACCCACCATGAGCACCATGTCTGTATGCTCCAAGTCTGGACTGGTGTGACGGTTCTGATTGCCAAAAGATTCACCATCAGCCCAATAACGGCCGGTCAGTTCCTGGGCAAGAGCATTGTAGAAATATTGTGAACCCATTGCCGCCAAAAGACCCACCGAAAAAGGCCCTTGGGACATACAGCCTATGGTGCCACCACCCATAAGGGCCAAAGATCGAGGCCCGTGCTCCTCCACGATGGCTTTGAACCTGGCAGCGATCTCGCTGATGGCTTGGTCCCATGACACCTGTTCAAATTGATCTCCCACCTTTTTTAGAGGATAAAGCAGGCGGTCGGCATGATGCTGGTGACTGCGAATATTCAGACCCTTGCGGCAAACGTAGCCCTGACTGTTCAGATTGTCCTTGTCGCCCCTCACCTTGACAATCTGGTTGTCCTCAATGCGAACTTCCAGTCCGCATAAGTTTGCTCACAGTACACAGGTGGTTTTTTTCCACTCGGTCAATTTTGACTCCTTTCCCAAAAGATGCTTTACACGAATTACCAGACCATCACCTATATTGATATCAATTCCCTTACGAAAATGCAAAAAAGGACAAATTCCCCTGAATTGGAATTGCCCTTCTTCAATGACAAATCACCTATGAGTGATTCTTTCCGAGAACTTAAAGTTTTCCGTATTATGTCAACCGATTGATATCGCGAAGATATTTATGCTCTGTTACAAAGTCTTCAGTTAGAAGGTTTATTCAGTATTGATCAAGTCTTTACTATTGTTAGGTGATCAAATTTCCAAGGTTTCTTTTGTGAACCTTAATTGGGATAGCCTCATCTGCCTGTTGGCAAATCCTGTTGTTACTTCTCTGGCGCTGCCTGAAGGGCAGCCACATCCCTGAACGACAGCTACTCGAATTCGATCGTTGCCGGTGGCTTGATG
>JAOZSO010000469.1:0-3086 GCA_029939655.1 Desulfobacterales bacterium | reverse complement strand
GGAAGGCATGAAGCATTCCATAGGATGATTGAGTCTTTGGAGAGGCTTTACCTATGATGAATCTTGGGTACCGAATGGGTTTTTAAATGATAACCGGTATGATACATGGAGAACGAATCAATATTATTAGATTTTTGTTAAAAGGAGAATATCATGAGTCTTAATGTTAAAAACAATGTTTACTGGGTTGGTAAAATAGACTGGGAGTTGAGAAAATTTCACGGAGACGAATACTCGACTCATCGTGGGTCTTCGTATAATTCTTACTTGATCAAAGAAGACAAGGTTGCTCTGATCGATACGGTCTGGAAGCCATTTTCCAAAGAATTTATCGAGAATTTGGCCAAAGAAATCGATTTGAATAAAATCGATTATATCATTGCTAATCATGCCGAGAGTGATCATAGTGGTGCCCTGCCTGAACTTATGCGTTTAATCCCCGAGACACCTATTTATTGCACCAAAAACGGTGTCAAATCATTAAAAGGACATTACCACCAAGACTGGAATTTTCAGGTGGTCAAAACCGGAGACAAACTCAGCCTGGGAAAAAAGGAGTTGGTATTTGTCGAAGCCCCCATGCTGCATTGGCCCGACAGCATGTTCTGTTATCTGACGGAAGACAACGTACTATTTAGTAATGACGCCTTTGGGCAACATTATGCATCCGAGTACATGTTTAATGACCTGGTGGACCAGAATGAGCTTGCCAGTGAGTGCATCAAATATTACGCGAACATTTTGACGCCATTCAGTCCGCTGGTTACGAAGAAGATTCAGGAAGTGTTGTCATTCAAACTGCCTCTGGACATCATCTGTACGAGTCACGGAATCATCTGGCGTGAAGAACCTGTTAAAATTGTCGAAAAATACCTGGAATGGGCTAATGACTATCAGGAAAATCAGATTACGATTATCTATGACACGATGTGGAACGGTACTCGTGTGATAGCTGAGAACATCGCCAACGGTATTAAAGAAACCGACAAAAAAGTTAATGTGAAACTTTTCAACCTGGCAAAATCCGATAAAAATGATGTTATCACAGAAATCTTCAAGTCCAAAGCTGTCCTGCTTGGTTCTCCGACCATCAACCAAGGAATTTTGGTTTCGGTGGCTGGTATGCTTGAAGAGATAAGAGGGCTAAAATTTAAAAATAAGAAGGCAGCCGCTTTTGGTTCCTACGGCTGGAGTGGTGAATCGGTAAAAATGATATCTGAAAAGTTAACATCAGCAGGCTTTGAGATAGTGGATGATGGTCTAAAGATATTATGGAACCCCGACGACGAAAGTAAAACCAAATGTTTTGAATACGGGAAGACGTTTGTTACCAATATTTTAACCTAAGGTGAGCGTTTCAAATTTTAAGAATATGGGATTTAGAAATAATTTCAAAGGATTTGATTCATTTGAATTCTTAAAATTTGAAACCCGTTGGGATTGCCGATCTTACCGCATCTACGGCGTCAGATGCCATACCGCATAGTTCACTATAGCGGAACAACATCTTCCTTGTACCTGCGGCAACATCGACAATCGCTCAATTTAGGTTTAAGTTAACCTTTCTGCAAGGGCCAGTGAAAAAAGATGACGGCTTAACATTTATCAACGGATTGATACCTGTCTAATGCAACTTAGGTTATAGAAAAGCATTATTCAAGAAAGGAGGATAATATGGAACACGAAGAGGTTTGTTATACAAGAGAAGTCGCCTTGGAAAAAGCAATTGAAATGGAGATGAAAAGTTTTCAAACATATAAGGAAGCCTATCTGAAAATTTTAGATCCTCGCATCAAGGATCTTGTAAAAAACCTGGCTCTGGAAGAATTGGAGCATAAAGTCATTTTGGAAAAAGCCTATTTTGAAGAGACAGTGGTACTTCATCAAGAAGGCATGGCAAATACTCCCAGCATGAAATTATCGCTTATGTTGAAGGAAGGGCCCCTGGGAAAGGATGCTAACGATCAGGAAGTAATGATACACGCCATACACGATAAAAAGCGATTCGTTGATTTCTATCAAAATATGATGACACAATGTGCCGGTGCGCCCATGGAGAACATGTTTAAAAAATTGACTAAAGAAGAAGAAAATCATCTTGCCCGGCTCGAGGAGATGTACGAAGACGTTTATCTGAAAGACAACTGATAAAATAGATACTTCCTTGTCGTGAAACTAAAAACTTCAAATATTATTTTATATTGCAAAAGATGGAAGGATACCGTTGCATTCTACAGGGATACGTTAAAATTTCCGGTCAATTTTTCAAATGAATGGTTTGTCGAATTTGTCCTGACCGACAAAGCGAGATTAAGCGTTGCAGATGAAGAAAAATCATCAATCAAAAGCTGTAGAGGTAAAGGAATTACTATTAGCCTGGAAATAGATGAAATTACCACCATGTATTCTTCTATGGAGAAAGCAGGACTTAATCCTACGCCGATAAAGAAAATATGGGGATCCAAACTATTTTACATATGCGATCCTGAAGGAAGCAGGGTTGAGTTTTGGTCATGAAGCACAATGGCGATGTTGTAAAAAAAGGCTACTGGTCATGATTAGTCAATTGCCTTTAAAGGGTGAATGCGGCGATATTCTGAAACAGATCGAGGAGCTTAAACAATAGGAAATGGAGCTATGAAAAATAAGGCCGAGAGAAAAACGACCGAAACTTCCATGTCAAATGCATCCAAACCCATCTGTCAGGAAGAGGAATGCATCGGCAAAGTGATCGTCACAAACCGTGAAGATGCTTTAGAGCGTGGCAAGACCGCGGGGGAGACAAAGAAGCCCACAACTCGCTCCTCCATGAAATTCGGTAAAAAAGATGCCTGTTGGGATGAGGAATGCATCGGAAAAACTTAAAGCATTAATACGATACTGGATGCCTTGGCTTTGAGTATCCATGCATTCAGAAAATTAGCTGCATGCCACTTGCTGGGTTGTTTCCATAACTGACGCATTTCTTCTTTCATGTAGTAGGCGGCAGCCAGGGGCTTATTGATCTCCAAAGCCTTCTCGAGTCTTTGGCGTTCATTCTTATCCGGATTGAGATTGTCGGGATTTTTCAGCAATAGCCAACGAGT
>JAOZSO010000468.1:0-3098 GCA_029939655.1 Desulfobacterales bacterium | reverse complement strand
TTCGAGGGCCAGGGGCTGCTCATCTCTTAAATGACCGTTGAACGCTACATCAATTCTTTTCCCGCCATGGGTCTTATCGATAAGGCGAACATCTATGCCATATTGCTCTAATTCAGCGAACAGATCAATTTCGCACCCTCTTGGCAAACACAGATAGTCCGTTGTTTCATCCGCGCACGAGATAATCCTTTGGTGTCCGTACGTTGACAACCGCATGGCTTGCTGCTTGTAAAACATTGGGTTTTTAAAAGATGCCAATCTCTTCAAGCGGTTCAATGCCCGTTGGGAAATATTGTTTTTTGGAATAAACAACATATTTGCTTTCACGATGTCGATTTTCCTCGGGAAATCGCTTTTTTTCAGGCGGCTGATTGGTTGTGTTTCCCATGGCTTTTGTGTCTCCTCCTCGTCGATTTTCAAAACCCCCAGTTCATGGCCATGACAAAGATCCTGTATGAGATTTTCTATTCGATCTTCAGAAATCTTTTTAATTGACGATAAAAATGCCCATTGATCACGGTAGGATTCAAAACTTTCATTAATAAATTCGCTATTATTGTTCTTCCTTGCGGATTTTTGGAATGGCAGAGCAATCAGATTGCCAAAACCTCCCTTGGGCATTGTGTCCTGGCTGGGAAACAATCTGTCATATGATTTGAAATGTATTTCATGTCTTCTGTTCATGGAAAAGGTCAAAAGGGCGGCGCCAAACTTTCTGGCTAACCCAGCGGGTAACCGGTTTTCAAAGAAAAACCATAGGTGCCCGCCGTTGCCGGATTGCGATCGTTCCACAGCCACAGGAATATCAAACTCGGCACAAATCGTTCTTACTGCTGTGACATCGTTTTGCCAACCTGCTTCATCAAAATCCATAGCTAAAAAGTAGCAGGTTTCATCTAAAAGCATTGGATAGATACCGGCAATGATACTACCTCTCAGATGGTCTTCTATGACATGTTCATCCAGCGTGGCATATAACTGATTGGCACATTTGGAACAGGGTGTCTTTGGCTTGCCACACAATCCAACCTTCCATTGATTCAGGCAAACGGGTGAATATCCCGATGTTGCCTTCTTTTTGTTCTCCCATTTCTTCGCATATACATCATCACGACCTTTGAAAAGTGACATGAATAGTTTGATCTTTGAGATTGAATCCGAGGTGTTGTTTACATCTGAAAACGAAGTGCTGTCAGCCGGTTCATCGTCGAGCATGTTTTTTTCTGTGGTCGATTCTGCAATTGGGTTTTCAGAGGGCATGCGTTTCGTTATCCCAAGCTGCGCTTTCAGCTTATCGTTTTCTTTTATCAAGCGGTTGTTCTCGCTTAACAAGAGATTGTATTTTTCAAGCAATTTTCTGTAATCCATATTCGATCTTTAAAATTGAGTGTCCTATCGATGGACTGGTGAATGAAGCAGATAGACCATTTCTCAAGTCTGGCTAAGACCACAAGAGACCGAAGGGGACAGCCCATAAATTATTGCCGAAAGAGGCGGGAAATTCCCCCGTATAAAGAATAATGCCGATAAATGTCTGGTTTTTTCTCAGATTCTTCCGGAACCATCTCATATGGTTGAAATCTTTTTTCTTAACAGCAGATCCGGCTTTAATTTCAATGCCAAGCAATGCATTATCTTCCCGTTCTATTAAGAAATCGATTTCACGTTTTTCACGGTCACGGTAGTGAAATAGTTCATAGCGACCATCTCCGGCGTCAACTTGTGCCATGATTTCATTGAAGGCAAACGTTTCAATCAGTTTGCCGGAGCGATCGGAATCTAAGCGTACTTGGTCCATTTTCCAGCTGAGCAGGGACGCCATCAGACCGCTATCTACCATAAAGAGCTTGCTTTGCTTACCGACGCGGTCATAGTCTGTTTTCGTCCAAGGGTATACGCGCTCTACCAGATAGAGTGTCTCTAATGCGTTGATGTAGCTTTCGATTGTGGGGCGTCGGATGGATAGGCCGGAGCCGATGGCGGATAGGTCCATAAATTTGCCTGACCATGCTGCTAGCGTGTGCACCAGTTCTCGCATGGCATTTTTCCGGTGAATTCTGGTGATCTCTTTCAGGTCTCGTTCCAGTATGGCATTAACATAGTCGGTGTGCCATCGCTTTCGACCACGATCCTGAAGTAACATCGGCTCTGGAAAGCCGCCTCTGAAAGCGATTTCGAGGAGGGCATCGCGGTCATAGTGGGTATGGCTACGAGAGAACAATTGCTCAAATGCGGAATCAATAAACCGGGAAGCGGTTCTTTCGATTTCCCCCTGGGTGAGTGGGCGCAATCGGATTTTAGCGATTCGTCCGGCAAGAGATTCGCTAACGGTTGGAAGTGATTGAATATTGGTGGATCCAGTTAATAAATACTGCCCGGAACGGGTGTCTTCATCAACAGCTTTCTTAATTGCCGAAAGCAGGGACGGGACACGTTGTACTTCATCAATAATTAGTGTGTTGACGTTGCGTTTGACGAATCCCTGCGGGTCGTTTTCGGCAGCCTCTCTAAGTGTCCCATCATCAAGGGTTCTGTATTCCGTTTCACTGGATTCCAGCTCACGTGCAAGCGTAGTTTTGCCACATTGCCTTGGACCGCTTAGAAGCAATACGCGCCTTTCTAACATCAGTTGTTTAATGGTTGCCTTCTGCCATCTTGGATAACGTTCTACCATTTCATATTTTCCAGTCACGATATGATGATTATTCGTATCGCTATTTTTATATTTTAAATCCCGCGATTATGCAACTTTTATTACCGCGATTTTATCATTTTTTCTAAGATCAGCCAATAGTGGCATTATTTCTTAAATATTGTTTTAGGGGATTGATAGGACAGTTAGGAAAGATAATATACAAAAAGATATTATAGTCTTTCTTCACAGATTATGGCAGAGAGAGAGGACTATTATAAAATTCTCGAACGCACCAACTATGGAGACGGCGATATCACCGATTGGATGAAGTGGTTTCTGGAGTGTATGTCCAGAGCTATTCTGAGCTCAAACAACCTCCTGTCCAATGTAATGTTAAGGGCCCGGTTCTGGAAGCACTACGCTCAGGCCAATATTAAAGAGCGTCAGGGTAAAGTCCTTAACC
>JAOZSO010000061.1:0-11718 GCA_029939655.1 Desulfobacterales bacterium | reverse complement strand
GCCTCCTTGATGTAGGGGCTGAATTTGAGCTTGTTCTCCAGGAACATGGGGCTGAACATTTCGTTATTACTGTTGTGCATGACATCGGATATCCGGTCGATAACCACCAGATGCCCATTTTCATCTATATAGCCGGCATCACCCGAATGGAGCCAGTCGTCTTCCAGAAGCTCTTCGGTCTTTTCCGGCATCTTGTAATACCCGGCACAAACCGAAGGCGAACGAGAAAGGATTTCGCCCTCGTCGGATATCCGACATTCGGTTTCCGGCAAGGGTTTCCCGACCGTATCCGAGCGGACATCTCCGTCACGGTGCATGTAAGCAATACCCACAATTTCGGTCTGGCCGTATATCTGTTTCAAGTTGACGCCGATGGCCTGGTAGAAGGTGAACAGCTCGGGCCCGAGTGCGGCGCCACCGGTGTAGGCCCGCCGCAGCCTTCGCAGACCAATCTGGTTGATCAACGGGTCCAGAACCAGGATCTTTCCCAGCCGGTTCATGAAACGCAGGAATAAAGGCATCTTTTCGCCACTCATGCTGTAGTGAGCGGCCTTTTCCCCGATCTTGATGAATTTCTCGTAAACCAGGCGGTTGAGCCAGTAGGATTCATCGATCTTCAACCATATCTGCGAGCGTATGGTTTCATATATCCTTGGCGCACCGAACATGAAATGGGGTCCGATCTCCTTGAGATCCTCCATACTGGTTTCCACCGACTCTGGAAAGTTGATGGTGATGCCGGTGGCCATGGCCACACCGAAAGAGTTCATCTGCTCACCGATCCAGGCAAACGGCAAAAAGGACAGATACTCGTCCGTATCTTCCAAGAAATCAACCTTGGTAATTTGAATCCCCATATTAATGTAGTTTTTATGGGTCATCATGGATCCCTTGGGCAGCCCGGTGGTGCCGGATGTCAAACATAGGTGACAAACATCCTCAGGATTTCCTTGATCGATCAGGGCATCAAATTTGTCCGGATTTTCAGCATCGGCCGCTGCCCCAATTTCATAAAGGTCTTCTATGAAAAGATACCAGTCGTCGGACCGGTAGCTGCGCATGCCGCGCGGATCCTCGTAGATTACTTTGCGCACCTGGGGTATGCGGTCACGAACTTCAACCAGTTTGTCCACCTGCTCCTGGTCGTTGCAGAAAACAACCGTGGCTTCCATGTAATTGATCAGATCGGCAATTTCATCCGGCAGGGTTGTTTGGTAAATCCCTGCCGAAACCGCTCCCATCGACTGTGCGCCTATGGCCATAAACAGCATCTCCGGGATGTTGTCCCCGATCAATGCCAGTTTATCGCCCTTTTTGGCACCTACTTTTCCGAGCCCCAGGGCTATTTTGCGTACGTATTCGTAGTATTCCCCCCAGGTATAGTTGTTCCAGTATCCAAAATCCTTTTCACGCAAAGCGACTTTTGTGCCGGTCTCTTTGACCCGCCAGCGCAGCAACTGCGGAATAGTATACTTGAGCAGTTCGTTTTTGTCTTCCATCCGGACTATTCTTCTCCAATGTAGGCTTCGATAACCTTGGGAATTTTTACGATCTCTTCCGGCGAACCAGAGCCGATCAGCTCGCCGAAATCGAGCACATGGATCTGGTCGGAAATATCCATGACCACCCCCAGGTCATGTTCTACCAGGACAACCGTGGCATCACGTTCCTGCTGGATGTCGATGATAAAGCGCACCATGTCCTCTTTTTCTTCGATATTCATGCCTGCCATGGGTTCGTCGAGCAAGAGCAGCTCCGGCGCCAGGGTGAGCGCGCGGGCGACTTCAACCCGTTTTTGAATTCCGTAGCTAAGGTTACCCACCGCATGCTTACGATAGGACTCCAGTTCCATAAAATCGATAACCTCTTCAACATAACGCCGGTTTTTCGACTCCTCCCTGGAAACTTTTCCAAAAAAGAACATGGCCTGCAACGTATTGTAGTGCAGATTTTTATGCCTCGCCAACAACAGGTTGTCCAGAACGGTCATGCCACTGAACAATTCAAGGTTTTGAAATGCACGCGCGATGCCCATGCTGGATACCTGGTGCGGACTGGCCTTGGAAAGCTTTCGATCTTTGTAATAAATTTCACCTGATGTGGGATGGTAAAACCCGGAGATGCAATTGAGCAGACTGGTTTTTCCGGCGCCGTTGGGCCCGATGATGGAAGTGATTAGACCTGGTTCGATGTCCATACTCACATTGGAAAGCGCTGCCAATCCACCAAAGGTAAGTGTAATATCCTCAATTTTTAAGTTGGCCATAGTTCGATGTTGCTCGACAGATAAAAGGGTAACATTCAAATAAAAAAAGATCCGAAAATCAGGCGTAACAATTGTGATCTGCTTCAGACCCTTTTCTGTGACCTTAAATGTATTGTCATATTTAAAATATGAACTAAATTCATTTCCAGTTCCAAAGCTATATGCGATGCGGTTTTTCAGGTCAAGCAAATAAACCGTTATTCTGAATTATTTTCAGCTATTGTTTCTTCGTCAGACACCCATTAACATTTAAATTGTTTGTGAAAAATAATTCATCCCAACAAAAGCGGACGCAATTTCAACAAAAAATAAACCATATATGATGTGCTTTAAATGTCAAGTTGATAATATAGTGGGCAAATAGTGGGCAATAACCATTACTCAGTTCAGGTCTATGTATCGTATGAGAGCAAATGTGTTCTGAGGTTGATCTTGGTATTCTTGAGTCCCAGCTTGGTGCGGATGTTGTACCGGTGGAACAAAATCGTATTCTTGGAAAGAAACAGCAGTTCAGCGATCTCCTTGTTGGTCTTTCCCTCTTTGACCAGATTGGCCACCCGGATCTCCATGGGAGTAAAATTGAGAAACTTTGAGGAAAGCTTGCTGATAAAGGGCGAGATGATGTTGTTCAGGTTCGAGTCGAGTATATTGACCAACGCTTTCTGATTCGAACCCATGCGCTTCATTTTCAATCGCTTAATATAGGGAATGACCAACTCTTTCACATTGTACAGGACATTTTCCTGTAGCTCGGTCTTGTCGTTTTCCCGCTGTTTCAGCAGTACTTTCAGGGCAGTGTTGACCTCTTCCAGGTGGTGGGACTGCGCCTTGAGCTCTTTCTCTCTCCCGCGCAGTGCTGTCTCGATGCGTTTTCTCTCCTCGATTTCCTGCTCAAGTTGGGAGTTGATTTTGGCCAGTTCGGCGGTCCGCTCCTCGACCCGACTCTCCAGCATGTCACGGTACTTTTTCAGCTCCTGCTCGGTCTGTTTCAAAGCGCTAATGTCACGCAGTGTTACGATATTACCGGCATAATCACCGTTGGGCTCATAATACAGGGTCGAACTGATCTGGACATCCAGTATCTTTCCCTGATTCGTAAACCTTTTGGTCTCAAAAAGGCTGATCTTTTTCCCGCTTTTCATCTGCTCGATGGCGCGCCGTGTTTCGGGCCAACTCCCCTCCGGCACAAAATCGATCTGTTTGCCGATCAACTCATGACAGGAAAATCCGAAGGTCTGTGCAAAGGCCGGGTTTACATAGGTTGCATTGCCTCGCATATCGTATACCACTACCGGATCAGGGGAAGACTCCAGCAGGGATCTGTAACGCTCTTCGCTCTCCCTCAAAATAGCCTCAGTCTTTTTACGTTCACCCAACTGCTGCTTGACATCGGCGTAGAGCTTCGCCTTTTCCAGGGCGATCAGGGAGAGTTCGGCAAAGCGGCTTAAAATGACAATATCCTCCTGTTTGAACCCTAATTTGTCGTTCACATGTGCCAACCCGATGACACCTTCAACGCTGTCGCCCGATTTCAATGGAATGCCGACGATAGATTGAATTTTGTCCAGGGATCTGTCCGACAAACGACCGGGCCAGGAACCATAGTTATCCACCAAGACCGGCTGCTCCGTCTCCCATACTTTGCCACCCATTCCTTCACCCGGTTTCACGCGCCGCCCTAGCTGGCCCTTGAAGAATCCCATACCGACGCGCATCTGCATTTCATCGTTACCCGGCACCGGAAGATAGATATAGCCATGCTCGGTGCCGGTCATCAAACAGGCGCGATACAGGATAGCTTCGAGCAGTTCTTTCTTGTCGAGCCGGTCGATCAGGCCGAGAGAGGTTTCGTGAAGGGCGTTGAGGTATTCATTCTGCTGCCGAAGTGCTTTTTCAGATGTTCTGAGACGATGGATCTCCTCAAGCAAAGATTCTCGATCCAACTTCATGTTTTCAAAGACCTTAATTAGAGTATGACAACCCGTTTTACCAACTTTACGATCTCCTGCGGATCGTCCATAATTTGAAAAATGTCCATGTCTTTTGCTGAAACCCGTTTGTCCTCAAGAAGGCGGTTTTCGATCCATTCCTTCATGCCACCCCAGTAATGACTGTCCACCAGGATTATCGGAAGCGGCCGGATTCGGTGGGTTTGAACCAGGGTCACGACCTCGAACAATTCATCGAGCGTCCCAAATCCGCCGGGCATGGCAATGAAAGCGGTGGCATATTTGATGAACATGACCTTTCGAATGAAAAAATACTTGAACTCGAGACGCACATTCGCATATTCATTCGGTTTCTGCTCAAAGGGGAGATGAATGTTAAGGCCGGCCGATGTACCGCCGGCTGCCGACGCTCCCTTGTTTGCTGCTTCCATGACCCCGCCACCGCCGCCTGTGATGACAGCAAACTTATTTTCAGCAAAGAGCCCGGCAATTTCTTCTGTTTTACGATAAATGGGATCTTCCGGGGCAACCCTGGCAGACCCGAAGATACTAACAGCCGGTCCCAGATCATGGAGTGCTTCGACACCATCCACAAATTCTCCCATAATCTTGAAAAGGCGCCACGATTCTCCCAGTTTAAAATCATCGATGACAAATTGTTTTTCCATTATTTATTTCCTCAAACCCTGGTTTAGACTGCAGGCTATCAGGTGCCTTTCGCTCACTGCCGTCAGCCACCCTCCAACCCTTGTATCACCCTCGAACCCTTGTATCACCCTTATATCACCCTCAAACCCTCCCAGCGAACCGCCGGGCGGTTTAAACCCGTCACCCTTTCCCGTTGTAACCGATGATCACCCTTCCCTGATCAACGATCACCGGGACCTTTCGGTCTCCCTTTGAATATGTCAACATGCTCTCCATCTGTGCCTTATCCGATAATACGTCGTGATACTCAACGTTTCGACCTTTTTTTTTAAAAGCTTCCCGAGCCTCGGTGGTATAGGGTCATGTATTTTTCCCGAAGATAACGACCTTTTTTGACATGGGGATCTCCTTGCTGAATATAAGTGTCCATTCATAAATGGTCTTTCCACACCCTGCCGGCGTTGGGCGCCATGATTTAACGCCTCAAAATAGCACGCTATTCCTCCGGGTTAAATCTGACGCCCGCCTTGCCAGAACGCGAAAATCCCTATTTCTTCACGGACACTAATTAAACTGAACATTTTAAATTTTAGAAATGGTTAATTGGGGCAAAAGTTAAAAATGCCCTGTAAACTCAGATAATTATCATAGAAAGATTTTAATTAGCAGTAAATCCGGCGAATGTCAACGATTGCGGATTGACAATTGCACGACGAATTGATTAAATCGGGCGCCAATTAATTATAGGCTGTTAGGCTGTAGACTTTTAGGCTGTTAGACTGTAAACTGTCAGCGGTTTATAGTTTAAAAACCTACAGCCTAAAAGACTACGATATCATGCGTGAAACCGGACAGGCATTTTCAAAAGACGTTACCGTGGTCAATGATCTCGGACTGCATGCACGATCGGCGGCAAAAATTGCCGAAATTGCCAGGGATGCGGTCTCGAAGATCTGGTTGCAAAAAAACGAGGAGAGGGTGGATGCCGGGAGTATCCTGGATATCCTGACTCTGGCATGTGGAAAGGGATCAAAACTGACCATCGTAATTAATGACAGATCGGACATGAAGACCCTGAACCGTATCGTTGAACTCGTAAAAAATGGATTTGGAGAATAAAACTGAATGTCGGACAACAAGAAACAGAGAGAGCTAATATTAACCGGAATCAGCGCTTCCCCCGGGATTTGCATCGGAAAGGCATACCTTGTGGATCGGGAAGGTGTGGATGTCATCAAGCGATACCACATCCTGAAACCGGGACTTCAGAACGAGAAAAACCGTTTTAAAAAAGCGGTTAAACAGGCCAAATCGGAACTCAATAGCATTATCTCGAATACACCCGAAGGCCTGCGTCAGCATTCTGATATTCTCACTTCCCATATGATGCTGATGGAAGATAAAATGCTCTTTGACCGGACCATCGAAACCATCGGCAAAGAGATGGTGAACGCGGAATGGGCCCTCAAGAAAGTTGTGTCCAAGGTCAGATCCATGTTCCAGGATATTTCCGATCCCTATCTGAAAGACAGGGCAATCGATGTTGATCATGTTTCGGAAAGGATCATGCTGCACCTGGCGGGGGTCAACTCGGTCAGCATCGCCGATATCGACAAGCGTGTCATCCTTGTGGCACAGGACCTGTCACCTGCCCAGACCAGCCAGATCAATCTCGAACGTATAAAGGGTTTCGTAACCGTTCGTGGCGGCGTCACCTCCCATACCAGTATCATTGCCAGGACCCTGGGAATTCCTGCCGTTCAGGGTGTTGCGGACGCCACAACCCAAATACACGCGGATGATATCATCATTGTGGATGGTTCGGTGGGAAGTGTTGTTATCAACCCTTCCGAGCAGACCCTGGTTGCGTACGGGGAGCGCCAGGAACGATTTGAATCTTTTCGGGCCAGCATTGCCAGAATCAGTTATCGACCTTCTGAAACGATAGATGGGTTTCGAATCCGGGTGATGGGCAACATCGAACAGCCCGAACAGGTTGTCTCGGTTATGGATAACGGTGGTGAAGGTATTGGTTTATACCGGACCGAATTTCAATACCTCTCGCGCGCAGGTTTTCCGGACGAAGATGAACTCTTCGACAAGTACCGGGGCGTGGTGGAGGTCATGCCTTCGGCGCCAGTGACCATCCGGACCCTCGACATTAACGGCGACAAGGCCGTCCATAACTCAACCATGATGGAATGCAATCCCGTATTGGGGCTGCGGGCCATCCGGTATTGCCTGCAACGTCCGGAGATCTTCCAAACTCAGTTGAGAGCCATCTTGCGGGCCACAGCCTTTGGAGACGTCAGGATCCTCTTTCCCATGATATCGACCTACGACGAGCTCCTGGCATCCAAAAAGATGCTGGCGCAAGCCATGGAAAGCCTTGACAAATCGGGGATTGAATTCAACCGTGATATTGCGGTGGGCGTGATGATCGAAGTACCATCCCTGGCGATCATGGCGGACATGATCGCCCCTGAAGTCGATTTCTTCAGCATCGGCACCAACGATCTCATCCAGTATTCCATGGCGGTGGACAGGACCAACAAAGAGGTAGCCCATCTATACAACCCGCTCCACCCTGCCATTTTGCGGATGCTGAAATTCGTATCCGATGCCGCCAAAGATCATAATATCGAACTCTTCATGTGCGGCGAGATGGCCGGAGATCCATTCAACCTCCCCATTCTGATGGGTCTGGGTATCGACGAGTTGAGCATGAACCCTCAGGCCATCCCCATGGCCAAGAATGTCATACGATCACTCTCTGCCGCAGAAACCCGACCGTTTTTAGAGAACGTTCTCATGCAAACCACCGCCGGAGACGTTGAGAACCTCGTCCGTGATGCATACGGAGATATCATAAGCAAAGCAACATCACCGGAATAGCGATAAGCAATAAGCGGTAAGCGCCTAACAGCCTGCAGTCTAAACTGCTAAAAGTCTAATAATGGTCCAAGGGGAAACAGACCGTTTTAAGTTTTGGCTTTTAGATTAAGCAGTCAGCTATTAACAACGATCAATTACGCGCGTAGCGCTAATTACGCCCGCAGGGCTAATGACCATCAATGTCAGCCGAAGGCGAAATGACGCGCGAAGCACAAATGTCGCCCGTAGGGCTAATGACGCCTGAAAGGCAAATGACAGCCGAAGGCTAATAATGAATCAAGATCATATCAAAAAGGTCGCAGAAAACCGAAAAGCGCGATACAATTTTCATATTGAAGATACCTACGAGGCCGGGATTGTGCTCCTCGGAACTGAAGTCAAATCGCTCCGAACCGGCCGAGCCAACCTGAAAGATTCTTACGCCAAGATTACCAATGGCGAGGTGTTCGCGCACCAGATTCACATCGGTGCTTATCCTTTTGCCTACTACGACAATCACGAGCCGTTGCGGGTGAGAAAACTTCTCTTGAAAAAGCATGAAATCAAACGGCTTTATGCAAAAGTCAACGAGAAGGGATATTCTCTGATACCCTTGAGCCTCTATTTCAAGGGAGGCAAGGCCAAGATGACCCTGGCCCTGGCAAAAGGAAAACGCAAGTTTGACAAACGGGAAACCATCCGGCGCCGCGATGAAAAACGGGATCTGGACCGCATGAGAAAAGAGTACAAATAATAATCTCGCTACGCGATATTATTGTCGGCGGCTTTCGCCGCCATTGGTTTCCTGGGGAATATCGGCTAAACTGAAATTTTAATTTCCCAACGGTCGGGAGTTTGTCTATCAGACCCTTAGCCGAAGCGAGAGGGGTGATCGGCAGCGAAAGCGAGCACTGTTTGAATGTATTAGGCAGCGTTGAGAAAAAACAGCGCATTCGCCAGCACTTTCATGATAGACTGGGCAGTACTTTTATTCTAACGCATTCTTTTATTTAAGACATCCTGTTTTTTCTTTAGGCTGCCTTATACATGAGTTTGCGCGCTGAAGTCGCTGATTACCCCCCTCGCTTCAAAACGGGAGCACCTCTATGCCACCGCAAAAAACATCTAACACATCCAACAACCGTGATCGGATTGTCGCGGAGGTACGTCGCGATCAGGCACGTCGGGAAAAAGGGTACCGGGAACGAGCGCTCAAGATGTTCCCCTGGATCTGCGGTCGCTGCGGCCGTGAATTTACCGGACTGCGCGTTCGAGAACTGACCGTGCATCACAAGGATCATGACCACGACAACAACCCGCCGGACGGTAGCAACTGGGAACTGCTTTGCATCTACTGCCACGACAATGAGCACTCACGCGACCAGGTGGCGGATTGGTACGAAAAGGCCGATCCGGATGATGAACGAACGCCGGCGTCCGACAACAAACCCTTTGCCGGTTTGGCCGATCTTTTGAAAAAATAAGGATCCGTTATTAGGAGCTTCGATGAATAAATCACGTGCAGTAGCCGTCGTCGGTACATTCGATTCAAAAGGAGAGGAGCATTTGTTCCTCAAAAACCGTATTGAAGGATCGGGACTCCGGGTGCTAACCGTTAACGTTGGAACCAAAGAACCCATTCCGTTCGAGGTGTCCTATGATCTGTATTCGTTGATGAAAAAGAATGGGAATCTGGATGACGGCAACAGAGACAAAGCCATTCAGGACATGATCCGTGAAGGAATAAAGTTAATCAAGCAGCTGTGCCGCGATGGTAAAATCCACGGCATGATATCCGCCGGCGGTGGAAGTGGAACGCATCTTTGTTCCAGCATCATGCGTGCGCTTCCTCTCGGGATTCCAAAAGTGATGGTTTCAACCGTTGCGTCTAAAGACATGAAGCACACTGTCGGCACCAAAGACATCACCATGATACACAGCGTGGTGGATCTGCTCGGAGTGAACAGTATTTCCGGAATTATTCTGGACAAGGCGGCGGCAGCCATTTGCGGCATGACCCGTAGTCAATGGCAACCTGATACAGAGAAAAGACGGATTGCACTGTCCTTTTTCGGCTTCATCACAAAATCGGCGGAGGCGGTTAAAAGGGAATTGGAGCGTATGGACTATGAGGTGATTCCATTTCATGCCAATGGTACCGGCGGGATGGCCATGGAAGAACTGGCATCCGAAGGGTATTTTCATGGTATCCTCGACCTGGCAACCCATGAACTGGCCGATGCGTTAATGGATGGCTACTGCAGCGGCATCGGGCCGGATCGCTTCGAGCCGACCCCGGGGAAAAAAATCCCCCGGCTGGTCACACCGGGAGGCCTTGACTGTGCCGTACTCGAGTTTACACGCCGGCATATTCCAGAAGAACACAGGGACCGCAAGGTATTCTTTTATGACTTCAGATCCGCCATTCGCCTCACGCTTGAAGAAAGCCGGGTATTGGCTGAACAACTGTCCGACAAGTTGAACAGGGACGTATCCAATGTTCATGTCCTCGTTCCCACCCGGGGCTGGTCCGAAGCAGACAAGGAAAGCGAACCCCTATATGACCCTGAAACAAATGCGTACTTCGTTAAAATTTTTAAAGAAAAATTGGACCACCGCATTCGCCTCGAGGAGGTCGATATGCACATCAACGACCCCGCCTTTGCTCAAATGGCGGCCCATGTAATGGATCAAATGGTCAAAGAGCGCAGCTAAATTCTAAATCAGAATATCAAAATACGAAACGGTTCGGCTTACTCACCGCCCTGAGTAAAGTCGAAGGGCAAATCCAAATATTGAATGCTTCAATGACCAAAACATAGCCTATGGGCTGGACCGATTAAGGTTTTGATCATTCGAATTTATGTCATTGGATATTGTTTAGGATTTCGAATTTCGTGCTTCGGATTTACTAAGCGGAGATCTTTCAACGATGTTTCTCAAACCCGATTGTATCCCATGTATTTTAAATATGTCTCTGAATTATCTTCGCAAATTGTCCGTTCCCGATGAACAGGTCAACAAGATCTATTCGGATATTCTGTCTTTGAGACCACTCAGGGGAGAAATATGGGATATTACGAGCCCGGAGGTCATCGAGTCGATCATGAGGAAAATTATGATGGCCATCGACAACGATGACCCCCTTGCGGCGGAGAAAGAGAAGCAGAACCAGAGAATGCTGACAGCATACACGAGCTTGAAAAGGATGGTAGAAAAATCTGCATACCCTCTTAGCACAGCGGCACAGCTTGCTATTCTCGGAAATGCCATCGATATAATGATGTTGGACGGAATGACCGATTTTCAAAATATCATCAATGAACAGCTCGCTAATCCGCTACAGGAAAATGCATTTGAGGTTTTGGAAAAACGTATAATGAACAGCAAAAGTATTCTCTATTTTGGCGACAATGCCGGGGAGATTGTTTTAGATAAACTGTTCATTGAAACAATTAAAGCGCAATATGAAACAGAAATTGTGTTTGTGGTCAGAAGTATGCCAACATTGAACGATGCAACACTGAAAGATTCCGAACAGATAGGAATGGTCAACCTGGTGCGTGTAATAGAGAACGGTATCGACGGGCCTGTCCCCGGTACCCAGCTACATCGATGCTCAAGGGATGTGAAAAGCCTTTTTCAAAAGGCGGATCTGATCATATCCAAAGGCGGTGGGAATTTTGACACCCTGGATGAGCTACCAAAGAAGCACAAAAGCAAGATATCGTATCTGCTGCTGTCAAAATGCCGCCCCTATCAGGAGCATTTTGGTGTGGGATTGCATCGGCCGATACTCTACCACGGGTAGGCGGAGCAAAAAAAATAGGGTTCGAGGGTGGTACAAGGGTGATACAAGGGGCCGAGGGTGGCTTACGGCAACGAGCGAAAAGCACCTAAAAGCCTACAGCCTAAACCGCTAAAAGACTAACGAGGGTTTGAGGGAAATAACTGTCATTTGCTTCGCGTCATTTATATACG
>JAOZSO010000467.1:0-3104 GCA_029939655.1 Desulfobacterales bacterium | reverse complement strand
ACCCGATATAAGCTGTAAGAAACATGGCACCCGGCAGCACAGCTGCACCGTATTGGATCTCCTTGGCTCCAGCCCTGCGGATGGCCATTCGGGTGACATCATCCGGATCAACACTCATGCCACCACTGAGAAGAAGCAGGTCGCAGCCATTGTCCAGGTGCGCTTGAATTGCACTGTTAATTTTTTCTTCGTTATCGGGCGCAAACGCGATGCCTTTCACCTCAGACCCCAACAATCTGATTTTTTCTGAAAGAACCGGTGCGAATCGATCTTCGATCAAACCATGATAGACCTCGTTGCCCGTTATCACGAGTCCGGCACTTGCCTTTCTTAAGGTCATTACCTTCAACGTTCCATTGTTTTGGGCAGCAATTGCCGCGGCTCGTTCGACTGGCGCCCTTTTCATCACAAGAGGAATGGCACGAGTGGCTCCCACAAGGGCTCCCTTTTTTACCAACGTGCCACTGTGAAGTGTCGCGCACATGACTTCGTTGACCATGTTCATTGCTGCCAATGAAGAGGTTTCCACCTTAAGCAGGCCGTCATGGGCGGCATGAAGGCCGATTTTACCTTCCTTGGCATTGTCTTCCCACACAACGCCTTCACCGGCAAGCGAATTTGCCAGAATTCCAGCTGCTTGGTTTTCATGAATCTCATCATCAGCTAGATCAATGAGGTACAAATTATTCTTGCCCAGCTTTTGAAGTCGACAGATATCGTCATCACACACCGTATGGCCTTTTCTGAATGCCGGCCCTTTGAACTCGCCAGGCCGAATTTCCGTAATGTCATGGGCCAGTTGGGTTCCCACGGCGTTTTCAATTTTTATTTTTTTCAGCATGGCGTCTCTCCTTTAGTGATGAAGCAACAATGCATATTTTCAATGAATGTGCAGCAGATTCCCGCTGTCGCATTCTATATGGGTTGCCTGCATATCCGTAACCTTCGAAGGGGTCCAATCCATTTCCGGCCAAGCTATTTCACGGGCATGTTTGAAATAGCTTTCTCGAGTGCAAGGCTTGCAAAGAACCTTATTGTCCCTGATAATTTCACGACCATCCCGAATAACCTGGCCACACAGCTGGCATGTGGTTTTATAACGTGTCGGACCCGGCATATCCTTGTCTTTCACCCTGGCATCAACTTTCTGTACCCGGAACAGCGCACTGTCCGGCATGCGCTTATAGGCTTCCAACTGGCGGGCATGTTTACCCTGTATTTCCGGCGCGTAGACTTCGGCAAGATCGCGGGATTCTTCCGTGGATAGGACCCGAAAGGCTTTGCCTGTTTCAAGATTGACAAAGGTGGCCGCCATGATGCCATAGTCCATAAATTTCAATGAGCGGCGTCCGAGCTTGACGCCGGTTGCGTAGGCAACTGCATCGGCAGTGCAGCGATCCATTTCCACATAGACGATGAGTTTTTTAATCTGTTTATGACTGGTGGGTTCATTCAGACCGATAAGCCGGCAGCCGAGCATGGCCATGCGGACTCCCACGACCTGCCCTGGACACAAGTGCCCATGTGCTTCAGAAGATCCTGTCAACAACGTTTCAAAATCCTGCATGATTACTCTCCAAAGACTCTTGATATTAATATTAACTAACAAGAGATAAAATAATTCACCTGTAAAAGCCGGAAGGTGATGCGATCTTTAACAATTAACCGGGTTAGGCTGTATTTAAGCGATATAGTTCCACAGGTTTTTCAACATCAGGCTGCCAGGAACTCAATATCGAAGAAACCATAAGGTAATCATATTTAACAAAGACCTCGGTTGCCCTGGCCAGATTTTGATAAAAAGAGGTTTGAGCATTATTTACGACATTATCGGCAAATTCAGATATCCAGGCACACAGATGCTGTTCCAAAAAAGATTGCTGGTTATTCAGAAAGAGGGTGAAGCCGTTGATATCTTCCTTTTTTGTGACCTCAATTTCTTTAAAGATAAGAAAATGCATGAATTCGAGCTCCGCAGCAATATGATCAGGCGCGTCTTTAAAGTCGGGAGCGATACTCAAACCGGCCTTTTGGTATCTTTTTTGGACATCTGCTGTAGAATTGCCCATCAACAGCCGTTGACCCTCTAGATACACAGACCCATATGGTGCCGCCAGTAGACTAAAAGGACCCACAAAAAGCCTCGCATAGTCGACTTCCAAGATTTCAGGTTCGTAAAATTGCTCAGTACCCGATTCGATTTGACGCATACCCTTACCAACCTCACAACCGACCTGTTCCATACACATTGCCAACTCTGTCATATTTTCAAAAAGATTTTCTACAGGCAGGTAAAATCCGTTGGCTAAAAGACGATAAACTTTCGATCTTAGATTTTCATGGTCAAAAAAGTCTTGTGTTTTCATTCTCTTCCTTATTCATTTAAATATGAACATGGCAGCCGACCCGTTAGTGAGCCGGCTGCATTTATTTTACTCAGGTACTTCGGTCAGTTTCAGAAATCGTTCACCCAGCGTGTACAGCACCAGCATAATGGATAGGGAAAACAAAAAAACCATAAACTCCCAGATGCTTGGAAAATAATTGATAAACTCAGGATACTGCTCCGCTTTGGGACCCACCGGACGGCTCTGGCCGGCCAGCAGAATTTCCATGTTCATGAACAGCGTCCCCATCAGAATCAGCACCGATGAAACTATTTTGCCGCCGGCACTTTTGCGAATAGAAGGAAACAACAGTAAAACAAAGGGCAGATATAACCCCAAAAGCACCTCAGTATGAAATCCCCGGATAGCACCAAAGGCGTGTTCAAATTGGCGATATACGAGAAACTCAGGCACCACGGTTGCTGATTCGATGGCAAACTTCAGTAGTGTAAAACCGACGACGATAGCTGTTGCGTACGTGAAGATTAAGGCAAACCCATCATACAATTCAGATGGAGCGCCGTTTCCGGTCAGTTTGTTCACAATCAGGCTGTAGAAAAGGAATAATGCGGTTCCACTCATAAATGCCATCAGCAAACAGTAAATAGACATGACAGGTCCAAAGTAAGTTACTCGGGATTCAGTGATGCCGAATACCGACCCGATCATCAGCGGTGCCACCAGGGCCAGAATGAATGAAGCCGTGGCCAGAAACTT
>JAOZSO010000060.1:0-11778 GCA_029939655.1 Desulfobacterales bacterium | reverse complement strand
AACGTCGAAGGGCAATACCGAATGATCCAAATTCGAATGATCAAAACAAGACCTTAAAGATACAAGTTTAAGCACTATGTTTGAATCATTTGAGCATTTGATTTTTGGATTTGTTTTGTATTTCGATATTCGGATTTAGAATTTATCACACGCTGAATGTGTATAACATTAACTCTTATAGGGTTGAATCAGTGCCGGGCCCTTTGGACCCGGGATTTACTTTTTGATGCCAATAGTAGGGTAAATATATACCTACAAGGGAGAGTGAATATGCCTATCTTCGAATATGTATGCAGTGATTGCGGCCAAACCAGCGAAATCCTTCTTACCTCCACCACCGATCGTGTGAAATGTACATCCTGCGGCAGCCGCAAACTTAAAAAGCTGTTCTCCGCTCATGCGGCCGTATCCGGATCGTCGGCATCACACATGCCCGGTCCCGGGGACACCGCCTGCTGCGGATCATCACCGGGCCAGGCGAATTGTGCCGGACCGGGGAGTTGCTGCGGTAAAAATCATTAACTTTAGCGAAGCGACATCCGAATTCTTCTGCCTCCTGCCTCCTGCCTCCTGCCTCCTGCCTTCTGCCTTCTGGCTTCTGACTTCTGACTTCTGACTTCTGTCTCCTGGAGTTGCTATCCGGCTAATCCGGACTTGCGAAAATGGACAACAGAGTCGGTGGAGTAAACGGCAAGGGCTGCCCAGATCAGGACAAAGCTGATAAGCTGCTCCGTCCTAAAGGGCTCCAGAAAAACAAAGACAGCCATTACTAGCATACAGCTGGGTGCGATGTATTGGAGAAATCCCAGTGTTGTCAACCGGACTCTCCTGGCACTCATGGCAAACAGAAGCAGGGGTAGGGCGGTGACAACCGACGTTCCGCATAGAAGCAGGTCAATCTGAAGCGACACCTTAAAAAACGCGGCGGAACCGTTCATATCCAGATAGATCAAGTATCCCAGGGCAGGTGCTGTCAACAGGAAGGTTTCCATGGTCAACCCCACCAGAGAACCCACAGCGATAACTTTGCGGATCAATCCATAAAAACCGAATGTAAACCCAAGAATGCATGCGATCCAGGGAAACTGGCCATAGACTAAGGTGAGGTAAAGTACACCTGTCCCGGCAAGCAGCACCGCAAGTACCTGGAAAGATCGGAGGCGTTCCTTAAGAAAGAGAGTGCCCAGCAGTACGTTTACGAGTGGGTTGATATAGTATCCGAGGCTGGCCTGCAGCAGAAATCCATTGTTGATCGCCCAGATATAGATTAGCCAATTGCAGGAGACAAATAGGGACGTTACGATTAGGATGGCCATGGAGCGCCAGTTTGTCAAAACCGATAGAAAATCTTTCCAACGACCCCTGAATAGAATCAACGGCATGAGGATTAGAAATGACCAGACCACTCTGTGAGAAACGATTTCAAGTGCCGGCACTGCCGTCAATGTTTTCCAGTAAAGTGGACTGATGCCCCATATGAGAAAAGCCGAAGCACCGAAAATAGCGCCGGAAATCGATCTGTGGGTGGTTTCGTCTGAAGATGTTGGGCTCATGAGAGGTTGTCGGGCGCTTTCAACGTACGGCGGCGCGGTTATTTCAAACTTTTACCTCAAGATCCTTTAAATTGTCCGAATGAGACAGTAGTCGAAATTTGATCAATATTTCCAAAAAGGCTTTAATCGCCTTGCTGAAAACTTTTCCTTTTTTATAGAACAGATAATAGTCAAATGAAAGATCAAATTCATCAAGATTGATGCGTTTGAGCAAACCAACGTGAAGTTCTCTTCTAATGGATATTTCAGGAATAATCGTAATCCCATAACCCTCAATGACGGTTCGTTTGGCCGCTTCTATATTTTGAAGTTCGATTGATCTTTTTGGATAATTTTTTCCCACCTTTTGTTGAAACCATTTCTTTACCAAAGCCCGTGTTTGAGTGCCTTTCTCGCGCCAAATAAATGGCATCTTACCCAGGTTACTAACGCTGACAACCGGCTGATCGGTCAGTGGATTGTCAGGCGAAGAAACCAAAAGCAGTTTTTCCCTGTGAATGAGGATGCTTCTTAACCGGGTATCGGTTTTAAGCCGACCTGAAAAACCTATATCAACCTGATTCGAAATGAGCATATTAAGTACCGAATATGAATTTCCCATTTGTATGTTGATATCGATTTCGGGATATTTTTTATTGTAATCCCCAATAATTCTAGGAATAAAATATGTTCCCATCACAGCTGTAGATCCAACGGTTATTTTTCCCGTTTCAAGATCACGAAGCTTTCCAAATTGCATCTCTATCTCATCATAAATCTGGAAGAGACGCTCGGTGTAAGAAAAAAGGAGTTCACCCTCGCTAGTCAGACCGACCATTTTTCCCAGTCTGTCAAACAGTTTAATCCCCAATCGATATTCCAGAAGCTGGATTTGTTGACTGACTGCCGGCTGTGTCAGGAAAAGTTCCTGTGCAGCCTGTGTAAAACTCCGGGTAACAGCGATTCTGTGGAACGATTTTAAATGATCAAGTTTCATAAGATATCCTTATGGGAATTATAATTTATTATAATTAGACATTATATCAAAAGACGGGTAATAAAAAAAGAAAAATCAACTCGTCTTTCTAATAAGGACATGGAAAGTCTTTAACTACGAAACGAAAGGAGAAAACAATGGGTATTGAAATAGAAAGAAAATTCTTGATTAAAGATGATGCTTGGCGCGCATTAGCCGAGGGGACCCATTACCGTCAGGGATATCTGAACAGCACCAAGGAACGGACCGTGCGTGTGCGCACTATTAATGACAAAGGATTTTTGACCATCAAGGGTATAACCACAGGTGCTACCCGTGCCGAGTATGAATATGAGATCCCGCACGCAGAGGCAACGGCCTTGCTGGATGATCTGTGTGAAAAACCCATCATCGAAAAGAATCGATACAAAATCGATTTTGCCGGGTTTGTCTGGGAGGTCGATGAGTTCTTCGGTGAAAACCAGGGACTCATTGTGGCCGAGGTGGAACTGGAAAGTGAAGATCAGGCTTTTGAAAAACCCGAATGGATTGGTGAGGAAGTGACGGGAGACCCCAAGTATTTCAACTCAAATCTTATTCTTAATCCGTTTGCTAAATGGTAAGGAGGCAGAAAATGAAAAAGACATTAATTTCTTTTATTGTTGTAGTGGCATTTCTTGCCGGCTCCATGGGAGTGGCATTTGCCGAGTTTCCGGTCAAACCGATAAAGGTTGTCGTATATACCAAACCCGGTGGTGCCGGTGATGTATTTGCCAGAAAATTTACAGCTATCGCCAAGCAATATACCGACGCCAGCTTTGTGGTGGTAAATAAGCCCGGGGCCGGCGGCGTTAAAGCCATCAAGTATATTCTAAAAAGCAAGGCGGACGGTTATCAGCTAGCCTTTGTGACGCGTTCCAACATCGGAAAAATTGTTTCCACCGGCGGGACCATCGATATTAATGACCTGGCCTGGATGGCCATGATGGTATCGGACCCCGAGGCTATCATCACATTGAAAAGCGCATCGGTCAATACCTGGGAGCAGGTTGTGGCAGATGCTAAGGCCAAAAACGGAAAGCAGATATGGGTAGGTCCGGCGGCAGGCGGCAATGACCACATCATGGCCATGAAAACCTGGAAAATTGCAGGTATCAGCGCCAAATGGGTTCCCTACAAGGGCGGCAGCAAGGCCATGGCGGCTCTGATGGGCGGGCATGGTATCGCTTATGTGGGCAACCCCCAGGATGTCATCGGCCGGCCTGATTTAAAGGTAGCCGTAATTTCCAACCCCACCCGAATCGGAGGCGATTTTGCCGACGTGCCCACGTTCAAAGAACTGGGATACAAAGGGCTGGATAACGAGATTATGTGGCGGGGATTTATGGTTAAAAAAGGTGTCCCCCAAGAAGCCTATGATTTCTATATGGGTTTGTTCGAAAAAGTGAACAAGGACGCCAAGTGGCAGGCATACATCAAAAGGGGTGGTGCCACCCCGGTGCTTTACAAAGAAGACAAGTTTTTTGAGATCGTCAAAAAAGACAAAGCGGTGTTTACAGAGACCCTGAAGGACCTGGGAGCGATTAAATAATGACTGCTCTGCTGTTTTTCAGCCATGGTACAGGGCTCAATATGCTCATCGCCGGGCTGCCGACCCTATTGGTTGCCGTCGGGATTGCAGCCTGGCGAACCCAAAAAAGAGAATATTTCGGTGAAATTCTTGTGCCGAGCTCTTTGATAGCCTTGTCAATTTTATTTTTTGCCATTACATTCAGTTTTCCTGAAGAGGAGGCCGGACCTTCGGCCGTTCCGCGCTTGTGGGCCTTCTGGACGTGTGTTCTGTGTGGCACAATTTTGTGGCAGGTGTTCCGGGGCAAGGCCAAACCCGATCCGGAGCCTGGTAGGCTGGGATTTCTGCTTCTGGTAACGCTCCTTCTCATCGGCTACTATTTCGCCATCTTGACCGCCGGCTATTTTATCAGCTCCTTTGTGTTTCTGGCACTGCTGATGCATGTTCTGGGATTTAAAAAGAAGTGGGTCATTCTCCTAGTGTCAGCCGGATGGATTCTTTTTTCCTATGTTGTGTTTTACAGGCTGCTCTATATCCAGCTCCCACTGGGATATTTTGAATATTATTTTTAGCCGTTTCGTAAGAAGTCCAATGACCCAAATTGGAATGATCAAAACAAACCGTATAACGTTCAAACCTATGGACAATGTTTGGATCATTCAAGTATTTGATATTTGGATTTGCCCTTCGACCTTGCTCAGGGCGGTGAGTTAGTCGAACCGTTTGGGATTTCGATATTCGAATTTAGAATTTGTTACAACCTAATATGATCCAGAAGACCCTTTCAGGGTTTGATCAGTGCCGGGCCCTTTGGACCCGAGTATCTACTAATAAATATTAACCACTCTCGTAAACGGAAAGACTATGGAACTGTTTGACAGTATTTTTATGGGGTTTACCGTCCTGGCCGGCTGGAAACCGATAGTGATTATTACGATTGGCGTTATTATTGGAATTATGGCAGGCGCCATGCCGGGTTTATCACCTTCCACGGCCGTGGCGCTGCTGGTACCGTTCAGTTACACCATGACGCCGGCCCTGGCTCTAATCCTGCTCACATCTATTTACATAGCTGCCAACTATGGGGGTTCCATTACAGCAGTGCTCATCAACACGCCGGGAACTCCATCCGCTGCGGTGACAGCTATGGACGGTTATCCGCTGACCCAGCAGGGAAAGGCCGGGAAGGGATTGGGTATGGCTTTGGTTGCTTCCACCATCGGTGGTGCCGTGGGGACCGTAATTCTGATCCTGTTTGCCGTACCGCTTGCCCGGATCGCCTTAAAATTCAGTCCTGCCGATTATTTTGCCCTGGCGCTTTTCGGCCTGGCAACCGTGGCTTCCATGGGAAGGGGCAACGTGCTCAAGGCCCTGGTGGCCATCCTGTTCGGTTTGCTCATCAAAACCGTCGGCATCGATTCCATCTCGGGTGTTTCAAGATTTACATTTGGCAGCGATACCCTCTATGACGGTTTTACCCTGATCCCGGCCCTTATCGGACTTTTTGCCGTCAGTGTCGTCTTTGTCAAGGTGGAGAAATGGACGGGACTGGACCGGACCATGGACAAGATCGACAGCAAACTGCCCTCTTTCAAAGAGTTCATGCAGACCAAGATGACCATTTTACGGTCGTCGGTGATCGGGACCATTATCGGTATTTTCCCCGGCGCCGGCGCCACCATCGCAGCCTTTATCAGCTATGACGTATCCAAGCGGGCCAGTAAAGAACCCGAGATGTTCGGAAAAGGTTCACTTGAAGGCGTTGCCGCCGCCGAAGGGGCCAACAGCAGTTCCGTTGGCGGGGCCCTGGTGCCTTTGCTTGCCCTGGGAATTCCCGGAAGTGCTACCGATGCGGTTTTGCTGGGCGCTTTTATGCTGCACGACCTGGTACCGGGACCGCTGCTGTTCAGGGACAATCCGGAAATCGTTTACGGTATTTTCGCCGCCCTGATCGTGGCAAACATCATCATGCTTTTTATTGGATTGTACGGAAACCGTGTATTCATCAAAGTGGTTTCAGTACCTGAAGCCATTTTATACCCTATGATCCTCGCCATTGCCGTTATCGGCAGTTTTGCCGTGAGCAGTTCCATGTTCGATGTCGGCGCCTGCATAGGATTCGGCATCATCGGATGGGTTTTCAAGCGTTACGGCTATCCGGTGGCACCCGTGGTATTGGGTATCGTGCTGGGAGACATGGTGGAAGAGAATTTCAGGCGCGCAGTCATCATGGACGGGTATGGGGCATTTTTCAGAGACAAGCTGGCTTTCGTTGTGTTGCTGCTGGCGTTGGGATCGTTTATCTACCCGCTGGTCAAACAGTGGCGCGAGAGAAAGAAATCTTCATAGAAATAAAATTGTTTTACAATTTTATGGGAATTCAAATTAAAAAATAAAAGGAGTGTAATTATGAACGATGTTTTTTCGAAGAATGTAGCGACTTCGGCAGAGGATGCTTCCAAAGTTATACCGAGAGCCGAATTCAGGGTCTTTGGCCAGGGAATCCTCGATATTGTAAAGCCCGCCATGTGGAAGGCCCAGGCAAAGCTCTTTAAGGTTCGTACCAGTGGTGAAACCTATTTTCTTTCAAAACTCACCAATGAAGCCAATGTAAAAGTCAGGGAGGGGCTCCTTGATATCAAACAAAAAGTGGGAGAGACAGAGGATGGTTACGAAATCTTCCAGCCAAGCGGCAAGTTTCAATTTCCCGTAAAAAAAGATGATGTCGCTGAAATTCTCAAGAACATGATGGTTGAAGTCTCCCTGGAACAAGAAACCTATACCCTGGATGAATTCGTTGCCATTGTCAACGAGCATCCGGATCTTGCTGCAGTGGATGTCCAGAAGAAGCGTTACGGGTTTTCCATTGACGGCATTATCTGTGAATACGGTCAAATCTGTTTCAATGGTGCCATGCTCGAAACAACCTGCTGTGAAAGCGAAGACTATATTGGGATGAAAAAGGCGATTGAATCCCTCGAGATTTCAGAATTTGAGAATGTAAACTATCTCAAAGCCGCAAAAAAAGTTATCGGGATGTAGAGGATTAACTATACATGGGCAGTATATTAAAACGAAAAATCGGCATTGAGAAACAGGTTGACGTTTTCCTGGATCAGATAAGCGAAGCCGGCTTATTATTCAAGGCCGGGCTTGAGGCATATTTGCGGGGGAACCTGGATGGTTTCGAGAAAAAACTGGGGAGTATTTCCGAAACCGAACACAAAGGCGATGCCCTGCGCCGTTCCCTTGAAGAGCAGCTTTATCTGCACACGCTGATACCCGAATCCCGGGGAGATGTGCTGGCGCTGCTGGAAAGCATGGATTCGCTGCTGGACCGGTTCAAAGGGGCCATGTGGCGTTTTGACATAGAGCGGCCCGATATCGGTAGCGAATTTCACGATGATTTCAAGGAATTGGCCAACAGTGTTGCGGAATCCGTGGAGTCCCTTGTCCGATCTGCAAGGGCATTTTTCAAAGATATCTCTGCCGTAGCCGATCATATGCACAAGGTCTCTTACTGGGAGACCGAATCCGATAAAATTTCCACACAGCTCCAACGCAGTATATTCAGACAAAAGGAACTGCGGCTGAGCCACCGCTTGCAGTTGCGGGACTTTGTCAGACACATGGACAAGATTGCCGACCGGGCCGAAGACGTGGCCGACAGCTTGAGCATTTTTGTAATCAAACGTTCTCTGTAAGGGTTGATTATGTTTGCCTTTTTTATGTCAAGCGGCTTGTTTTTAGGCTGGTCGTTGGGTGCCAATGATGCCTCAAATGTGTTCGGCACAGCGGTGGGTTCCCGCATGATCCGGTTCAGCACAGCCGCTGTTTTGTGCAGTATTTTTATCGTGCTGGGGGCTGTGATCAGTGGGGAGGGTGCGTCCCACACTTTGGGGAAACTCGGCGCCGTAAACGCCATTGCCGGTGCCTTCATCGTTGCCTTTGCGGCCGCCATGAGCGTCTATTTGATGACCTTGGCCCGTTATCCGGTGTCCACCTCCCAGGCTATTGTGGGCGCTATCCTCGGCTGGAACCTGTTTACAGGGTCTCTTACCGATGTCCATTCTCTGACCAAGATCGTCTCCACCTGGGTACTTTGCCCGGTCCTGGCGGCCGTCATTGCGATGATCCTGTATAAACTGGTCGTTTTTGTCATTAAGCGCTTCAAGTTTCACATGTTCAAACTGGACCGGATGACGCGTTACGGACTGCTTTTGGCCGGCGTGTTCGGCTCATATTCCCTGGGGGCCAACAACATTGCCAACGTAATGGGTGTTTTTATTCCGGTTTCGCCTTTTTCCGATATATCCCTTTTAGGCTGGTTCAACCTAACCGGAGCCCAACAGCTGTTTTTTATCGGGGGTATAGCCATTGCCGTGGGCGTTTTCACTTATTCCAAACGGGTGATGTTGACGGTGGGTGAGGGGATAATGGCGCTTTCACCCGTAGCGGCGTTTGTGTCTGTGTGGTCCCATTCTATTGTGCTGTTTCTTTTTTCCTCGCAGGGTCTGGAAAGTTTTTTAACGAGTCACGGTTTGCCGGCAATCCCGCTGGTGCCTGTCTCCAGTTCACAGGCCATTGTCGGTGCCGTTATCGGGATGGGTCTTCTCAAGGGCGGTAAAGGTATTCGTTGGCGGACCGTGGGCGGTATCGCCACCGGCTGGATCACGACACCGGTGATTGCCGCCTTGTTGAGCTTTATCTGTCTTTTTTTTCTACAAAACGTTTTTCAGCAAAAGACATATCGGCCGGTTCGATATGTTCTCACCCTGGAGAGCATGGAGCGGATACGAGAAGCCGGAGTGCCTACCGCGAAGCTGGATGATCTTTTTGGAGAAAACTTTTCCAGGGCGGTTAAGTTCAAAAAAGCTTTGTACGAACGTGTAGCCCTTACGCCTGAAGCGCGTGACATTGTCATGAGCGCTGCAGAAATTGATGAATTGGGAGTAGCCGGGACCGCTATTGCCAGGCTGAACACCGGCTGGTTTACCGGTGAGCAAATAGAAGCGCTAAAACAACTGGAGGGGCGGGAATTTATCCACAAATGGCAGCTGAGTGAGGCTCTGGCCGAACAATCGCCCCAGTGGCGGTCCCATGAGAATGACCGCGACTTTAACAGGGATTTGCAGAACAAACTGAGCCACCTTTACAAGGTTTTTAGGTATGAAACCGATTATTGAAAAAAGACAACCGTTACTTGATCAACGAACCATCATAATAATGGTGTCGCTTGTCATCGGTTTATTCGTGTTATTAGCCGATTCGCTCTTTGCCGGCGAATCCGGCGCCAACGGCCCCCAGACCATTTCCTGGGGATTTTTAATCATCGGCCTTTTTGGCGGGTTGGCCTTATTCATGTATGGAATGGAACAGATGAGCGAGGGTATGAAGAAGGCCGCCGGCAACAAGATGCGCTCGATTCTATCCGCCCTTACCAATAACCGCATTATTGCACTCATTATGGGCGCATTTGTTACCATGGTGATTCAGTCCAGCAGTGCAACCACCGTGATGCTTGTGAGCTTTGTCCAAGCGGAATTGATGAGCTTTGCTCAGTCCTTGGGAGTGATCCTGGGAGCGGATATCGGCACAACCGTCACTGCGCAGTTAATCGCCTTTAAACTGACCGATTACGCATTACTGATGATCGCAATCGGCTTCGGCATGCGGTTGTTGGGAAAGAACGATAATATAAAAAATATCGGCGAGGTATTACTAGGATTCGGCATCCTGTTTTACGGGATGAAGCTGATGAGTGATGCCATGAAGCCGCTGCGAACCTATCCTGAGTTTATCGACCTCATGAAAGGATTGGAAAACCCGCTTTTGGGTCTGTTGATCGGTACTATTTTTACTGCCCTGATTCAGAGCAGCAGTGCATTTACCGGAATCGTCATTGTTTTGGCTCAGCAAGGATTGATCACTCTGGAAGCCGGTATCCCACTGGTTTTCGGCGCAAATATCGGCACCTGTATTACAGCGGCCCTCGCCAGTATCGGTACATCGCGAGAGGCAAAACGGGTTGCCCTGGCACATGTGTTGTTCAAGATATGCGGTGTTACCTTGTTTGTTTTCTGGATTCCGGCTTTTGCGGATTTTATCAATGCAATGGCCGTTAAATTCGGGTCGGACACAGCCCGTCAGATTGCCAACGCCCATACGATTTTCAATGTAAGCCTGGCGCTGGTCTTTCTCCCGTTCACAACTGTATTTGCTGGATTACTATTGAAAATTCTACCACCGGAAGAAGAGCTAAAGGGTATTATCCCCGTCACTTGGCATCTGGACGAAAGCATGGTCTCAACACCGGATTTTGCCATCGGTCTGGCGCGAACGGAAATCACGCGTATGGCAAAAATCCTGGGGCGCATGCTGCGGGCCATCATTATTCCCTTTATGTCCAATGCTAAATTAATAAACCGCGAAGTAAAACAAAAAGATGAAGCCGACCTCCTAATCAAAGAGATACCTACACAGGATGAGATATTCCCGGAACTGACGCTTCTGGCTGGAATCGATATGCGAGAAGCGAAAATTGATTTTCTGGATGAGAAAATTGTCGCCTATCTAATTAAAGTTGCCAGGCAAGAGATCTCAAACGAACAAGCCGGTGAAGTGTTTGGAATGATTTCCATTGCAAATGATATGGAAAGCATAGGAGATATTATCCACCGTAATATGATGCCGCTGATTACCAAAATGGAAGAGCTGACGTCGGATTTTTCTGAAGAGGGAAAGGAAGAATTGATGATCTACCACATCAAAGTGTGTAAACAGATCAGCCGATTAAAAGAAGCATTTGGTGAGCACAGCCTGGAAACAGCTCGAAAAATAATGCAGAAAGAAGAAAAGTATTTAGATCTTGAAACAAAATACCGACTCCGGCATCTGAAACGGCTTCAACAGGAACATAAAAAAACTGTTGAGACACATGAGGTTCACATGGAACTGCTGGATCTACTTAAACAGGTTAATGTGTATACTGCCAACATAGCCAAAACATTTCTCAATACGTCCCACAGCGATAACTCAAGCCTGCAAAATCAATGATATCAGGTTTAAATAAAATCGAATTATTAGATCAAGTTGCATTCCTGTCATTTTTCTGATATTAGCAATCATACCTTTACCTGAACTGAGCGATTTTTCCCGAAGAGGTGTGCCGAAATCGCTCAGTTCAGGTTTAACCTTACCGGAAAAACAGAGTATCTCCATGAATGAACAGGATCATCAGCGCAACGATCAGGACCGGCGTTCTAACCAGAGGGTAACACCCGACAGGTATTACAGTGTCCAGTTTTCCGTCAAAGATCTGGCCTATATTTATCAGTTCAAGATTCGAGATGCCTCGGCGCAGGGGCTTTGTATCCTGGTGGATGAGAATTCAGAGGTTCTGAAACATCTCAAGTCGGGGGATGTCATCGAGATGAAGTACTACCTGTCCGAATCCATGGGCACAACAGAAACCTTCAAGACGGAAATCCGGCATGTCACCAAGGACGCGGACAATCGTTTCAAGGGACATTGTCAGATCGGTCTGCTTATCGTAGAATAGCTATAAACAGTAAGCTATAAGCGGTTAGCCAGCTTAGAGCTTAATGCTTACACCAAAGTTCTACACCCCCAAAACAAAGGAGAAACCCTATCATGCCGACACCTGCATCACAGCAGGCGCTTGTTGGATTGCGAGATCT
>JAOZSO010000059.1:0-11815 GCA_029939655.1 Desulfobacterales bacterium | reverse complement strand
TAGTTACTTAAATCCGAAGCACAAAATTCGAAATCCTAAACAATACCTAATGATCCAAATTCGAAGGATAATAAAAAGACCTTGGCGATACAAGATCAGGCCCTATGTTTGAATCATTTGAGCATTCGATATTTGGATTTGTTTCGTATTTCGATATTCGGATTTAGAATTTATCACACGCTGAATGTGCATAACATTAACTCTTATAGGGTTGAATCAGTGCCGGATCCTTTGGACCCGGGTATCTACTGTTAAGGCTAGGGTCCATCCAGTTTCCGGAAATGCTCTATTATCGGGCCGAAAACACTTTCCGAAAGAGTTTCAAAGCGATTGTCCAATGGATTCAATCCTTCAAAACAATACGCAACATACGGATCAGCCGATTCAGACCATGAATGCTCATCGATCCACTTTTTCCCGGCAGACTTCAACGCTGCTTCGCGATTTCTTGAATATTGTATCACCTGTTCAGCATAAGCGTAGGATGATGCCGGGAAAAAATGAATCGGCTCAGCCAGGCCCTCCCAAAAGATCGCCAGGAGAGATTTCAAAATCACATGGCTGCCCATCACCGGTGTAAACTCAAATGCCGCGTTACGAGCGATATACCAGCTCTTCCCCGGAAGCTCATCTTCGAGACAACAGCGGACCAGGTGATATATCCACATTCGGATCATATCCCTGGGGTTCCATCGAGCATAACGAAAATAAAGGCAATCGTCTTCATAGATGCCGGGAAGACTGCCTGTCAATGTAAAATCGCCGACCACCAGTTCGAATGCCTGCGCCTCCGGCGCCCTCTCCCGGATATAGCTTGCTATAAACTCGCCATACCTTTTGACATCCCGGGACATCCGGTTGAATTCATATGAACCGATTTCCGCGTGGGGAAGAATACCTCTGGCATCTATAGCAGGCTTTAGATCATTCAGGTCGATCCCTTGCGCCTGATAACGGAACAGTTCCTGCTCCATCAGGTATCTGTCCAGGCCCTCCAGTCTGAAATTTTCCCTGTCATCCGGCAAAACCGCCAATTCTTCAAAAACGATACCCAGACACTTTTGCATCAAGAACCTGGTTGGGTTCTTGAAAAAAAGGCACAATGTCTCGACATCCAATTGATGCCATTCGTCTAACGGTGGCCCCAGGCTACCGGCAACGAATCTTTGGTGAGGTTCACTTGCTTTTTGTTGGGTCGCTGCCACAAAGTTTTCCTGAGAATAACTGAAAAACGGGCTTTCCTCCTGAAAGTACACCGGGGAGAATGCCTGCAATGGATGATGCTTTACAAGGACATCCGGGTCGACGCCGAACCGATCATGGATATAATCGATGAGTTCGCTGACAAGGACTGAAGGAACGATTCTCGTGTTGTCCTGAACACTTTGTCCTATATAACTGATATAAAGTGTTTCCCTGGCTGAAATCAGCGCTTCGAGAAACAGGTATTTATCATCATCCCGCCTGGATCGATCCCCTTTCATGGGCCGACCCGCCATCAAATCAAAACTCATTTTTCGAAAATCCCTGGGAAATTCGTTCGTACTCAGTCCCACCAGACAAATAACCTTGAAGGGTATGCTGCGCATGGGAAGCATGGCGCAGAATGTAACACCACCCGAGATAAATCCTGAGCCAAAAATATTGCCCCCGAGACTGTTGCGCAGGCAGGTTCTGAGGACCTCGATGTCAAGCCTATTCTCGAATTCAGAAACCTGGGCATTCTCGACCATCTGACCAATTGTTTTGCGCAGTATCTGTAGATCTCTTTCAAAAGGATCACCACAGGAAAACATCTGATTCAAGGTCGTGGTAAAAGCAGCAGCCCATTGGCGAATTGTTTTGGGTTTTTCTAAATTTGTGCAGGTTTGAAACATGCACGTTAAATAATCAAGAAATCTACCGAGCAGAAGACTGTCTTCTCCTTCCATGTTGTCATAGGGAAGAATACCCGAAAACAGGTTTTGATCGTTGCCCGTCATGGCCAACCCCAGGAGCAAGCGCTGGATCCCTGCCCCCCATGTATTTTCATTCACAGCCGGCAGACCCAGTCGTGAGCGGGAAACCGCATCCCTTCCCCACCGGATATTGACATCCTTTACCCACCCCTCCAGGCGGGATAGATCCGCCTCGGTCAGTCCGAAATTCTCTCTTATGGCAGGATATTCCAGCAGATAAAGAACACGCCCCGCTTCCATCCTGCTTTCCGTCAGATCGAGAATGGCCATGAAACCCTCGATCACACGACTCTCTTTGATCATACTCCTGTCGGCAACACTAAACGGAATACGCATCCTTTCTTCTGCAACGGTATCGAACACAGCATGTATGAACGGTGCATATGTTTCAATATCCGGGATCATAACCAGGAGATCCCGGGGCATCAAAGCGGGATCTTCCTCCAGCATGGCAAGAATGCTGTCATAAAGTACCTCGATCTCCCGCATGGGGCTGTGACATGCATGCATGACAATACTGCTGTCTCCGGTAAACGGTTGTGACGTCTTATGCCCGCCCGCGGTTGGATCAACGCCATTCCCGATTTCCTGATTATACGGAACTGCCGGCTCAACCAGATTGAGGATATCTGATTGTATGGTCGAGAGCATGGTCTGCCGGTGGGGCGGTTCAAACATCTCAATCTGTTCACAGTCGAGTTCACCGATCATCGAAATAAAGTCTTTTCCGAGTGCGCCCATGGTCGAAAGAATCCTGTTTCCCTTATCGAGATGCAGGTCTTGTGGTTTGATATCCCTGGCCACGTAATGTTTTCTTATGCGACGGATGTCCCTGTTGGTAACGATCTCTTCCCAATATTCTCTGCAGGGATTCATGAGAAACAGATTGACCTGAACATGCTTCGACACTGCTGCCAATATCTGAAGATGAAACAAGGGAAGGTGCGAGATACCGAAGGCTGAAACCCGTTTCGGCAGGGATGGAACATCGGCATCATGGGTTGACAGTCTTTCAAGCAACATCTCACGCATACGTGCGCGGTGCATGGATTCCGCAGGTGTGTTGATCGCCATCCACAGGTCTGCCTGCCAATGCTGGTTGAAATCGTCAGGTTTTTCTCCCTTTTCCCAGCCGAGAATCATCCCGGGTCGGAAAACCAGGTACTGGTCAAACAGGTCTGCGATCTTGCTTGACAGCTGAAACAGCTTTACACCCTCCTGATCATCCGAGAGGTAGGATCTCAGGGAGCCGTATGCAGGCCTGTGCAGGCACCCGGGCAGAATCGTCATAATTCTGAATGTCAAAGCATTGGAATCGAATATTGGGGACTCAGAAATGCCGGGCAGCAGTGATTGACACAGATAACTCAAAAAGACATTCGGGAAAGGGAAAAAACAGTTGGCACAAATGCGGTTGATTCCGGCCAGTTCCATGGAAACCCATCTGGCCATTCCCTGGCTTTGAACAATGATCAGATCCTCTTCCAGCGGCGAGGGGAGCGGCACTCGCATTTCCTGAGCCAGCTGTTCCACGAGAATTTCGAGACGGTTGCTGGTAAAAACGTTGAAACCGGGTTTGGGCATTTCAAACTCAATATTTAAATCAGGGGCATCACGGGATGAACTCAAATGGGGAGAAGAATACTAGTCTGCAACAAAATAAACGGTTAAACCTTTCACCCTTATGAGCAACAGTATCGCGTTTTATAAATTCGTGAAATGAATTTATTTATGCACCAATCAACCAGTTAAAAAATCGCATAAATCGCATCTGCCAGTAAGTAATCGTCACGCCAATGAACCGCTTGGGATCGAAATCACGAAAGTACGAAATCACGAAAAATACCATGAAGTTTTTCGTGATTGTTTTTATTTTTTTGCCACAAGACACACAAACAGTACAATTATCAGGGTAGGAAAGTTAGTCAAGAACGTGTGTATCCAAAACAAAACAGGTAAATCTACCCGTAAAAACCTTTTTTTTCCTTTGACTGATGACAACATCCACCATCTGTTTTTTCCCATCCACCTTCTGAACCGACGCTCGGGCCTCCAGGGTGTCACCCACCTGGACCGGGCTAAGAAATTTAACATCGGCCGATCCCAGAACCACATTGGGGTGGTTGACAGCTAGCATGGCGGCATAATCGGCCAGACCGAACACAAATCCACCATGAACAAGGCCGGTTTTGTCTGCAGCCATCTCCGGTAAGGCCGTAAATGTAACCTGACTCTCACCATTCTCTATGAACAGCGGTTTTCCGCATAGCGCCTGGTCTATGGCAAGGTGGGTACGGATATCGATAGTCAAATGACACTCCCTATTCAGAAGACAGAAGGCAGGATACAGAACACAGAACACAGAAGGCTGTTAGACTGTAGGCTGTTAGCGACCTACAGCCTAACAGCCTACAGTCTAACAGCCTCCGAATACCATCCTATTCTGTATCCTGCATTCTGACTCCTGGATTCTTTCTCGAACCTAAGCTGAGCGATTGGCCCGGCATCAGTTTTTATAGATGAACTGAATCTTGATCGAACCCAGTTCGATAATATCAAACTCATTCAGGAGGACCGATTCCTTGACAGCCACATCATTGACTTTTGGTTTGGCCATACCGCCCACATAGCTAAGATAGTATCCCTTGGGTCTCTTACTGACGGTAGCGGCTGTTTTTCCGATCATAAAGCCTTTGACGATGATATCACAAGAGGCGTCTTTCCCTATCTTGATCAGTTTCTTTTCTATTTCCAGTTCACCCTCACCACCAGCAAGAAAAGACAAAACACCCATGGATTCCTTTTTCCTGATGCTCCCCGCCACATTTCCGGAGCTTTTTGACAGCATGTCGCGGTACTTGTCGGTATCCATGACCATGGTTTTATCCATACCGCCGGCACTAGCGTCCGGCCTTTCTTCTCCCTCGGCATAGGCAAACACCAGGGTGTGCTTTCCGATACTCACCGTGTCTCCATGCCCCAGCCAGTGCGTGGCAATGAGCTGGCCGTTGACAAATGTGCCATTTTTGCTCTTCAGATCCGTCAGGAGGTATCCTTTGTCGATGGCATCGATCTTGGCATGCATACCGGAAACCGCCAGATTCTCAATCACGATGTCATTGCCCTCCCGGCGTCCAATCGTAATGTTTCTCCCCTGATCAAGCAGGAAATCATTGATCTTTGTATCCTTAAACTTCAGTATGAGATTCGGCATATTAACACCCTCTTAATATAATCAATATTTATTGAAATAAGTTTGATAGAAACTTGAAGAACCCTCCCTTGGGAGATTTTGTGTTCTTTATCTTCAGAACGACAACAGTCACGTTGTCACCTCCCATGCGTTGGTTAGACAGATCCACCAGTTTCCGGCAGGCTTTCTCAGGCTTTTCCTGTGCTACGATTTCATGGATCTCTTCCTTAGTGATCTTTTCCGTCAATCCATCAGAACCGATAACGAGTATGTCCCCTTTGAAACATTGAATTTCAGATATGTCAGCCTGAACTGTTTCGTTGATACCCATTGCCCGGGTCAACATATGTTTGAATTCATTGCCCAGTTGCTTGGCTTTATCGGGATCCATGGCACGCTGTTCAGCAAGGACCGTATGGGGAACCGACAGCAATTCAATGTTGCCGTCATGAATCAGATAGATGGGGCTGTCGCCGACATTGGCAGCAATAAGCGTACTGTCCGTAAAATAGACGGATGAAACAGTTGAGCCCATACCGCGATAAGTCTCACTATTCCGGGATGCCTGGAATACGCTCTTATTTGCCAGGTGGATGCCCGAAAGCAGTCGATTGGCTTCCTTGGATAAGGATTCATCAGGATCCGCCAACTCCTCAACATCTCCATCCCCATTGAAGCGCTTGATGTAATCCCATAGGGTTTCCACCACCAGTTTGCTGGCAACCTCACCCGCCTGGTGTCCACCCATACCATCCGCGACCACATAAAACTGATTCTTGTCATTTAAAAAAAGCGAATCCTCGTTATTCTTTCGCTTCATACCAATATCGGTAATTCCTGCAGATTCAATATGATACATTCTCTTCTTTTCTGTTTTAACTGAACTGAGCGATTTTTCCCGAAGAGGTGTGCCGAAATCTTGATGGAAAAGGGTTCGCAAAAAACACAGGCATACCCGTGGATCTGTCGAAGCTTTTTGCGAACCCTCGATCCGCAAGAGATCGGTGCAGATCGAGATAAAAATCGCTCAGTTCAGGTTTTAGTCTATAGCACAGTCGCTGTTCAAATGGCGATACCTGATGGTAATCGACAGTGTTTTTATAACATAAATGGATTCAGGTCAAGCATCGTGAGAAGAAGAACCGGTGACTATCAGTCCCTCATGAACCGTTTTTCTCCTTTTGCCGAACCATCATGGCGTCAATCCGCTTTCCGATTTGTCTGAGATGCGTGCACATCAGAGAAGCTTTTTGATAGCGCTTGTCCCTGTTTTTAATAAGGGCGTTATTCAAAACGGTTATGACCGGCTTAACAATCCTGGGGTTGAATTTTTTCGGGTCCTGATGGGGTTCGTTCATGATTTTGTTCATCAGCGCTGCCGGGTTGTCCGCATAAAAGGGAAGCCGCCCTGTCATGAGCTGGTACATCATCACACCGAGTGAAAAAATATCGGACCTGCCGTCTACCTTTTCCCCGGAGAATTGCTCGGGGGACATGTAATACGGTGTTCCCTTGACAATGCCGGTCTGTGTCTGAGAGGTAGCGGTAATCCTGGCGATGCCAAAATCCGTGATCTTTACCATATCGTTCTTCAAAAGCATGATGTTGGCCGGCTTGATATCCCTATGGACAATTCCCCTTTCATGGGCATATGCAAGGCCATCTGCGATATCGGCCATGTAGCCGATAACTTTTCGCATGGGCATCAAATTCTCTTTTTTGGTATATTTTTCCAGGTCTTCACCTTCCAGATACTCCATGGCAATATAGGCCAGGTCCTGTTCGTCCCCGGCGTCATAAATGGTGACGATGTTGGGGTGTGATAGCGTCCCGGCGCTTTCGGCTTCACGGAAAAATTTTTCCTTCAGACCTTTTATTTCAGACGCATCATATTCATCGGCAAAGCGAAATGTCTTGATGGCGGTGGTCCGGTTGATTCTGGGATCTTTACCAAGATAGACGATTCCCATGGCACCTTTGCCCAGTTGTCTCTCAACTTCATAGCGGCCAAGGGTCGGTTTGGTATCGGTGCCGGTTTCCATAAGACCGTTGCCGTGGGTGTCTCCACTCAGAAAATTATCACCAAATACCATGGTTTCGCTGGCCTGGAGCAATTTCTTTTTTCTCACCGTCACATCTTTAAACTTGCTGTCGTTCTTTTCTATGTATTCGTAGACGGCTGCAGCTTTATTGAACTGGCGCTTCCGTTCGTAATCAAGGGCCAGGTTATAAAGAATATCCTTCATCTCATCATCGACGGGTACCCGCCGAAGTTTGTCAAAAGCCATGTCCAGCATCCCCTGGCTCTGGAAACTCAACCCGAGCATACGGTTTGTCTCGGCGGACTCTCCCTCTACCTTGTCCCGATGAGCTTCCGTAACAAAATAGCTGAGGCTCACCACACCGATATACCCGATAATCAGTTCAATCAATGGATACATGGACGGTATCCACGTCCCGCCGGAAACAAATGCAAATGCAGTACCACCGATGAACAGCAGCAGCAGTGCTGCAAACACGATACCGGAAAACAGTGCTTTCAGTCGTGGAAGTACGAACGCGATAATGATACCGACAATAATGATCATGATCAGCTCTGCAAGTTCGGTCCATGGCGGCTTTTGAACAAACGCCTTGTTCAATATGGCCCAGATCGTGTTCGCAGAAAACTCACCCACGGGCATGGTCGGATCCATGGGAGTGCTCAGTGGATTCATGATACCCGCGGCAGAGGGACTCACCAGAACCAGTTTGTTTTTAAACACGCTAGCCGGAATTTTGTCGTTGATAACATCAAAATAGGAAAAGCTGCGAAAAGAATTTCGAGGTCCTTTGAAACTGATCAGCATTTCCGAATACAGCGTAGTGGGCACTTCCACCTTAGATCCAAGGTAGACGGCCGTCCCCAGATCAGCACTGATGTCCTGTATGGGCATATTCAAAAAGATAGAGGCCACTCTCAAAGTGTAGGAGGGAAAATAGAGTCCATTATATTCATAAAGAAGCCGTTCACGCCTGGCGGTGCCATCCATGTCGTAACTTAAGTTGAAATGCCCGATACCCTTTGCGACTTTAAAAAAAGATGCTATCGGCAGAACAATCTCATTGCCCCTGGGAACGCTGAAACCGCCCTCATTCTGAACATTTTGAATCGACTGGGCCATTAACGCAGGGTCGGGTTCTTCGTTCTTCTCCCCCACAACAGCCGATTCTTTGAAAAATATCGGCAGCACCACGTTGCCCGCCGCCTGGAGTGCTTCCGCCAACTTCTTGTCATTGTCGAGTCGAACCTGCGCATCCTGCAGCTCCTGAAGGAACGCTTTTCCCTCCCCACCGGTCTTTTTCAGAAGATTTTTCCCGAAAGTCGCCTCCAGCGATTCAAGTTCACGTAGCCCCTCGCTGATTTCGGCCTCGGTCAGGAGCAGATTGAGACCGATAACCCTGGGCTTTCCCTCGTTGATCTTCCGGATTCCCGTGGATAACAATGATCGCGGCCATGGCCAGCGTCCCAGCTTTTCAATGGAATCTTCGTCAATGTCCACCATGACGATATCACTCTCAGCATCCGGTTCGCCCCTCAGCTTCATCATGACATCGTAATACTTCAGTTCAAGCGTATCGATAAATTGAAATCGTACGAACCAGAGCCCAAGAAACAGGATCATGATACCCAAACCCAGAAAAAGTCCCGGGTGCCTTTTGAGGACGTTCATTTGATCTCCTTTGAAGTAATGCCAGAACGTAAAAGGCCTGTGACATTGTTTCAACCCTAAAAGCGTTCACTGTTGGACATATAATGTTATGAAATTCTAAATACGAATATCGAAATACGAAACAAATTCTAATATCGAATACACAAATGCCCCAAACATTGTCATTGGGTTAAGCGCTATACGGATTGTTTTGAACATTCGAATTTGGGTCATTTGGAATTGTTTAGGATTTTGAATTTAGTGCTTCGAATTTAAATTATTCCTCCCATTGGCAAGGGTTATTGCTTCTGACTACCGTAAAGTAGGATCTCCTATGGCCATAGAGGGCCAGGTCTCCTGCTACTTGGTCTTCATCGTATAAGACCCGTCCCAGTCTTGTGACGGCGGTTCTATCTTGTAGGCAGCACACCGATCTCTCATTTCTTTGCTGGGGCCGTCATCCGGGGAAACATTGAGAGCGGCATCAAATTTTTCAATGGCGGATTCCCAGTGCTGTTGCCGGTATAAATGAAGTCCTTCGGCATACAGACCGGTCATTTTCAGCATGGTTTCATCGATATCCTCTGAATAACCCAGGAGTTGGTAAACCGTAACCGGCTCGGCCTTGCCAATGACATTGATGGCATCGATCTCCCTGCCCCAGACACGCTGACTGGCTTTCTTGAAAGTCGTTTCACAGACCAGGGTGTAAATGCCGTAGATCTTGTTGACCCCTTCCAGTCGAGCGGCAGTGTTGACGGTATCGCCCATCATGGTGTAATCCATCCTGTTTCGCGATCCCATGTTACCGACAACTGCCGGGCCCGTAGATAACCCTATCCGCATCTTCAGCTCCGGCTTGCCCTCCTGGTGCCATTTCTCACGTAACTCACCGAGGCGTTTCTGCATATCTACACACGTCAAACACGCCGTCTCGGCCTGGTTTTCAAGAGCGTTTGGCGCACCATAAAAAGCGATGATCGCATCTCCCTCGAATTTATCTACGGTTCCTTCGTGTTCGAGAATTATATTCGTCATTTCGGTTAAAAATTCATTCAGAAGCTCCACCAGTTCATTGGGTGTCAGTTTCTCTGAAATGCTTGTAAAACCCTGTACATCAGAAAAAAAGGCCGTAATCTCCCTTTCCTCACCTCCCAGTTCCAGGTTTTCCGGTGAGTCGATGAGCTGCTGGACGACCGTAGGGGCCAGATAAGTGGAAAAGGCACTGCGGATAAAGCGTTTCTGTCTTGATTCGGAGAGATATTTATAAACCGTAATACTGATGTAGACAGACAGGATAACCAGCAACGGGTAAACCATGTTCAGAATCCATCCCTGTCGGCTGAACAGATACTGACAAAAAAAGATGTGGCCGAAAAAAAGAACACTGACCGTCAAAATACCTAAAAAGACGCCCGCTCTTGGCAGAACCACGCCCAGGAGAAGTCCGGCCAGAACAATCGCCAGTATATCGAAAACGGCAGCCCATGTCGGATGATACAGAAACTCCCCCCTGAGAACACTGTCGACGATACTGGCGTGAATTTCAACCCCTGGAAAAACGCTCGAAAAAGGTGTCACCCGCATGTCGTAAATACCGATGGCTGTAGCACCAACAATAACCACCTTGCCTTTCAGTTCACTCTCCGGCACCTTTCCGTTAAGAATGTCTGTCACCGGAATATGCCTGAAGGACTTGGCATCGCCACGATAATTGATCATGATACGACCTAACTCATCTGTAGGGATGGCAATATCATCGAACTGAATTTTCTCGATACCATAGTCAGCCACGACCACAAGCGGCTGTGTCTCCTTAAAAGCGCTCAGTGTCATGAGGGACAAGGGTGCATACATTTCATCTGAATAATCGATAACTGCCGGTATCCAGCGAACCACACCATCTCTGTCCGGAAACATGTTGAAAAAGCCTGAATACGGTGTTGCCTGAGAAATTGCCGTGATATTCGCGTTGGCAACCTGCGCCTCTATGACGGGGGTATCCATGGCTTTCTCTGAATTAAATTTCACCTGGACATAGCGCGAAGACTGGATATTTTTACGTTGGATTTTTAGAAGCTCTTCGTCAAAGTCACCGGAATGCAATTTCTCCATCTGGAAAAAGTAACCCAGAACAACCGTTGCTTCTGATTCAGCAATGGCGTCTGCCAGTAGCTGGTCATTATCCGAAGCCCGCTTTAATTCCTCCAGATAGGCACGGGTTTTGACATCAAGAATCGTAAGATTCTTCTCGATATCCTCGATCGTCCGGACAACACTCTTTTCATCCGGTTCGAGAAAACCGACATCGAATGAGATAACTCCGGCACCTGCCGCCGAAAGCTTTTTTACGAGATTCGCCATCTTGGACCTGGGCCAGATCCATTTGCCCTCTTTATCGATACTCTCTTCATCGATAACGGCCAGGACCACATCGGATTCATTCTCGGAACCTCCCCGGCTGATATAACGCAAATCAATGGTCTTCAGTTCCATCACTTCCAGAAATGGTATTTCGATGAGATAAAAGAATATACCGGAAAAAATCAAGAGAATGGATAGGGTCAAGGGGCTAAAGCTGATCAGTTTTTTCAGAGAAGGAATCATGGAAGGTAGCCTCTATCTTGAAAATCGCTCAATTGGGTGAAAAAGTGATAAACGAAGACACTCTATTTTAAGATCCCCGAAAAGTCAATACTGACGAAGGCGCAAGACAACATATGAGACATCCAAAACAAGAATGCACATCATGGTTTGTCTAATAAATCCGGATCTTCTAGCCTGGTTGGAATATTGGAATAATGGAACATTGGATTTGTTTGTCACTAAAAACGTTTGCGATCTGCCTCCCTCCCAATATTCCACTCTTCATGTTTCTGTTTGACGGATTTTTGCAGAGTGTCTATAAGTAGATACTCGGGTCCAAAGGGCCCGGCACTGATTCAACCCTATAAGAGTTAATGTTATGCACA
>JAOZSO010000058.1:0-11823 GCA_029939655.1 Desulfobacterales bacterium | reverse complement strand
TGGTGGGTGTCTAAACTGTTCAGGTCGATGGCGGTGGCGATGCTACCGCCTTGTTGAATGCCGGACAAGAACCACCTAATCGTTGCCACCACAAAAGAAAAAATCAGAACATTTTCGTATGACAGTTTATTGAAAATCCACCTTGAGCGGACCATGACCATTATCTCAGCAATGGAGGCCAACGCCCAGGCCATCCCTATAAACGTGCTGTCATAGCCCAGATTTTCAAGATGTATCGAAAAGAATCCATAATAGCTGCCATGGCTCATCAACATCAAAAATGCGCACAATAAAAAAACAACCACGCGTTTTCGAAAGAAAAGGCCGGCGTTTAACTGGAAGTCGTCCGTCCTGGCCTTACGCGTATGGGGCATTCGCAGGGAAAAACCGGTCTGGAGAATAGACCCAATAAAAACAACCATCAGAATGATTCGGATCGAAAGCGCATCAATGAGATAGCCCATGAACAGGGCTACGACGATAAAAGCAATGGAACCCCAGGCTCTGATAATACCATAGCTGCTTTTTTCCTTGCCCAGAACCTCAATGGTCATCGCCTCCAGAAACGATATGATCGGCGCATTAAAAATTGAATAAACACCTGTTATTATCAATACCATTAAAAATTTATCGTGGAAAAAATAGAATCCCCAGACAATGGTGCCGGCACAACTGCAACCGACAAAAATGGGTTTTCTAATTTGATACCGGTCTGCAATGCCACTCCACAAGATCGCAAAAATTAACAGAAGAATAGACCGCATGGAAGACAACGCACCGATTTGAATACCGCTAAATCCGAGGTGATGGCAGTATAAGTTGAAATAGGGCAGGAAAACACCTAAAACCGCAAAGTAGATGAAATACTGCAGAGAAATGGTCCCTCTGCGAGAATCCTTTTGGTAATCTGCCATCACACAATCATAGGTAACTAACTCATAAAGCGCAAATTCTATCTTTACTTTACAAATATCCGGGTTACTGTTAATTATATAAGCTATTAAACCAAATCTGAGCGGTTTGACTTCCGGGAGTGTTCAATTCCCAAATATTTTATAGGAAACGCTCATCTTAGGGAAAAGCCGCCTTGCAAACGGTAAACAGGAGCCGGATATGGACTATATAAAAATACGCTTTTGTAATGATGTTGATAAGCTTCATTCAAAAATCGAGAGATCTATCGAAGATGTTTTTCGCTCCATGAATCCTACATTTTCCCTTAATGAACGCACCTGGTATCCCCAGATTGATATCTACGAAACCGAAGAAGAAATTATTGTTCGAGCTGAGGTCGCGGGCGTTGATATAGAAAACCTGGCCGTAGAGGTCAGTCACAGGGCCATAAAACTTACGGGGAAACGCTCGGAGCTCCCGCGTATTGACAACGCCACTTACCGTCTTGCAGAAATTCAGTACGGTAGTTTTGAAAGAGTGCTTTATCTCCCGGTACCCATCGACACTGAAATTGTATCAACATCTTATACCAATGGTTTTCTGGAAGTTCGAATGGTCAAACTGGAGGGTTAATAATGACTGACCAAAAACCAAACCTTGACGTCGATCTAAAAGGGCTCCCTGAGCAGTTGCCGATTCTGCCGTTATTCGACACCGTTCTTTTCCCGAAAATGGTCCTGCCCCTGGTGGTTATGCAGGAAGAATCGGTTCAATTGATCGATGAAGCCATGTCAAACAATCGTATCATTGGCCTTTTGGTATCAAAAACCCCTCCCGGGGAAGAAAACTCTTCCACGGAGAACCTATACAGTATCGGTACCAGCGCCCTCATTCTCAAAATGGCAAAAACAGAAGACAATAAATCTCAGATTCTCGTGCAGGGGCTCGGCCGTTTTAAGATAAAAACTTACCTGGAAGATAAGCCCTACTTGATGGGAAAGTTAGAGCATCTCCTGGAAAAAGAAACCGACGACACGCAAACCGAAGCATTGATGACCAATATCATCAATCTCTTTACAAAAGTAGTCGAACTCTCGCCGGCTCTTCCCCAGGAAATCAGCGCCATGGCAAAATCGATTCAAGAACCGGGTATTTTATCAAACATGGTAACCTCCAGCATCAATGCCTCTGTCGAAGAAAAACAGACAGTTCTTGAAATCGACGATGTCAAAAAACGCTTAAAGAACGTTACCAGGCTGATTAACCATCAATTGGAAATTCTTGAGCTTGGGAATAAAATACAGTCCCAGGTTAAGGTCGACATGGATAAAAGCCAAAGACAGTATTATCTACGACAGCAGCTAAAAGCCATCAAAGAAGAATTGGGTGAACAAGATGATTCTAAGGTTGAAGTCGAAGAATATCAGACGAAGATATTGGAAAAGGGTCTTCCTGATGAAGCAAAAAAGGAGGCCGAGCGAGAACTCAAACGATTGTCCAGGATGCACCCTTCATCGGCCGAGTACACGGTAGCCTCCACCTATCTCGACTGGATGACATCCCTGCCATGGCAAGAGAGCACCAAAGATAATCTGAATATAAAAAAAGCGCGCAAGATCCTTGATGAAGATCATTTCGGATTGGAAAAAGCCAAGAATCGTATCATCGAATATTTGGCCGTCCGTAAACTAAAGCCTGACTCCAAGGGTCCCATACTTTGTTTTTCCGGCCCGCCGGGAACCGGAAAAACATCTCTGGGCAACTCTATTGCCAAATCTTTGGGGCGCAAGTTCATCCGTCTTTCTTTGGGTGGAGTTCGGGATGAAGCGGAGATCCGGGGACACCGCCGAACCTATATCGGTGCCCTGCCAGGTCGAATTATTCAAGGCATCCGAAGAGCAGGCTCTAACAATCCGGTCTTTATGCTGGATGAAATTGACAAGGTCGGGAGTGATTTTCGCGGCGACCCTTCATCGGCGTTGCTGGAGGTGCTTGATCCGGAGCAAAATTTTTCTTTTTCAGATCATTACCTTGATGTTCCATTTGACCTGTCCAGCGTTATGTTCATCACTACAGCCAATATCCTCGACACCGTCCCACCGGCGTTACGGGATAGAATGGAAGTCCTTCAACTTCTTGGATACACCCTGGATGAAAAAACAAAGATTGCAAATAGACACCTTATTCCCAGACAACGAAGAGAGCATGGCCTAAAGTCAGATCAGATCTCCTTTACCAAGGGTGCTGTCAAGCTGATTGCCACCGGATATACAAGAGAGGCTGGGCTGAGAAATCTTGAGCGGGAAATTGCCACCATCTGCCGGGGCGTAGCCAGCAAAATTGCAGAGGGAGAGAGCCGGTCCGCCTCTATTAAAGTCGTCAACATTCCAAAATTCCTCGGTCCTGTCCGATTTACTTCAGAGATAAAAGCAAGAATATCGACACCCGGAATCGCCATGGGACTGGCATGGACACCGTTCGGTGGCGAGCTACTTTTTATCGAGGCCACTGCCATGAAAGGTCAAAAAGGACTTACACTGACGGGTCAGCTCGGTGATGTCATGAAGGAATCAGCAACAACAGCCCTGAGTTTTATACGAGCAAATGCCAACTCCCTGGGAATTGAGGAAGACTTTTTTGAAAAAAGTGACATTCACATTCATGTTCCGGCAGGCGCCATACCAAAAGATGGCCCTTCCGCAGGCGTAACCATGCTGACCGCCCTGACATCGTTGCTGACGAATAAAATCATCCATAAAAACCTTGCCATGACAGGCGAAATTACCCTGCGGGGACAGGTGCTGCCGGTGGGCGGTATCAAGGAAAAGGTTCTGGCCGCGCATAGATCCGGAATAAAAACGCTGATCATGCCGCTTTCAAATGAAAAAGACCTTGTGGATATTCCAAAAAAAGTTCAAAAGGAAATCCGTTTTCATTTTGTCGATAAAATGAAAGATGTATTATCACTATCCATGGAATAACCGCCTATGTGGGGGAAAAAACACGCATACCGCTTAAAAACAGCCAACCATCTTTTCTGGATAGGATGGTTGGCTGTTTTTATCGTGACCGGGTGTACCACAACACCAAAGGCACCAACCCAAGCCCCTGGAAAGCCCAAGCCGTATAGAGTTGCCGGCAAGTGGTACCAGCCGGTATCGCATGCCAAAGGGTTTCAACAGCGTGGTATCGCATCCTGGTATGGCAAGAAATTTCATGGAAGGAAAACATCCAACGGCGAGACCTACGATATGTATGCCATGACAGCAGCACATAAGACGCTGCCCCTTGGAACCTATGTACACGTCAAAAATCTCGATAACGGCACCGAGGTCACGGTGAGAATTAATGACAGGGGGCCTTTTATACAAGGCCGAATTATCGACCTTTCTTACACGGCAGCTAAAAAAATCGATATCGCAACATCAGGAACGGCACCTGTTGCCATCGTTGCTTTGGAACCGAAAAATCGACAAACACCCATGAGTAAAGAAAAATCCGAACACAAGCCTGTGGACTACTACAAAGGAAATTTTACATTTCAAATCGGCGCGTTCAGTGACAAGCAAAACGCCCTTCGATTGAAAGAAAACTTGGATCAAACCTACAAAAACGCACATGTCTCCGAATATGATAATGGGCTGGAAACGCTTTACCGGGTTCGTGTGGGTAAAACGTCTTCTCTAGAGCAAGCCGTCGAATATGAAAAAGCCCTTATCCAGCACGGCTTCAAGGATGTATTTATTGTTGCAGAATAGGCGAAACAAAAAAACTGTTTTTATGGGCAGAAACAGGGTCCTCAACAAGAATTCCAATCAGGAATCTTCTGAATCCGGATCGGCCGGCATGGCAACCGGTACTTTAAAAAATTGAATGCCTTCTTTTGTTAAAATCTTTTCTTCTTCCTTTGTGCTGACACCTCTGATATTTCGAGATTCTGTAACACCGTAGTGCATTTTCAGCGCTTCTTTGGTAAATTCACATCCCACATTATCAAAGTTTTTATTTACATAGTCGCTGATTTCGTTACTCATTTTCTTTAAATCGATCTGCTGGTCCATCGGGTTCGCCAGTGATTGGGAACCTTTGATAGCAAACGTGGAGGGAAGTTTAGAAATAGCGGTACTGCTACATGACGGACACGTAATAAGCCCTTTCTTTTTTTGAGAATCATAGGCATGGCTGTCTTCGAACCAACCTTCGAAAGCATGCCCTTTCTCACACTGCAGGTCAAATACTATCATGAATGAAGAAATCCCTTTTACAATACAGTATTTCCGGTTCGTTCTCCGAAAACACTTAACATTAAGATGGACGTATTAAATTATCATATGTCTTGAGGTAATAAAAGAATTTATTGACAGATCCGATTGTTCAACACAAAATAGCCATTAACCGTTAACATAATATCAAAATTAGACTTTACAAGCCGGCAACACTACTCATATTCTCTATTGTTGCCACTCATTTTGGAGACAACTTCTTATGAAACAATCAATATGTCGTCTACTTATCACGGGAGCCGTCATTCTCTTTTTTACAACCATGGCACATGCCGAAACCCGGTATGTGACGGACAAAATGCAAATTACATTTCGAACAGGTCCTGGAAATGATCGAAAAATTTTATCTCTCCTGAACAGCGGTCAACCGGTGACATTTCTTCAACCCGAGGGAGAGTGGGCTAAAGTAAGCCTTCAGAGTGGTAGGGAGGGATGGGTTCTCAAGCGATACCTTTCAGCGGAAGTTCCCTGTCGGATAAGAATCAAAGACGTCAGTCAAGCGCTCGAAGGGTTGAAAACAGAGCTGGAAGCTGTGCAAAGAACCAACCGGCAACTCGAAACCGACAAGGTGGGACTTGCGACAGACCTGAAGAAAACCCGACAAGCGTTGGCAAAGACAAAACAGTCTTATGAAAAGCTGAAAAAGGATGCCGCTGGTTTCTTGAAGCTCAAAACCAGGCATGATAAGACCGTTGAACAACTCTCAACGCAGACCCAGAAGGCCAATAAGCTCGATCAAGAATTGACCGGCACCCTGAAAAAGCAAAACATACGGTGGTTCCTTGGCGGCGCCGTGGTTCTCCTGTTTGGCTTCCTCTTGGGATTCAGCTCCAAAAGACAAAAACGTCAATCATCCCTGTTGTGACAAATACATATAAAACCATATAAAAACGAGATGTTGGATGAAACATTCCTATGATTTCCTGGTCATCGGCAGTGGCATTGCGGGCCTGACTTTTGCTCTGAAAGTTGCCGGTTTCGGATCTGTCGCAGTCATCACGAAAAAAAAAGTAATGGACAGCAACACCAGCCTTGCCCAAGGGGGTATTGCATCCGTTTTTGATGAACTTGACTCCTTTGATCTTCATATCAAGGATACCCTGGCCTCAGGAGACGGGCTATGTAACCCGGATGTCGTCGAAACCGTGGTTAAAAATGGACCGGACCGTATCAATGAACTGATTGAGCTCGGTGTTAAATTCAATGTCAGAAAAAAAACGCACTCTCATGACACCTCAAACCAGCTCGATTTAGGGCGTGAAGGGGGTCATTCTCAGAACAGAATCGTCCACGCTCAAGACATGACGGGCAAGGAAATTGAGCGTGTTCTTGTCTCACACCTGCAACACCATGATAACATAACATTATTTGAAAATCATATTGCTATCGATCTCATCACCCTCTCCACCAGTATGAAAAGAGGTCTCATTACAACCGCGCACGAAGATTACTGCTGCGGCGCCTATGTCCTCGATAAAACAACGGGTCGTGTGATCTCGATCAGCGCTAACATCACGCTAATCGCCACCGGCGGTGTCGGAAAGGTGTATCTTTACACCAGCAACCCGGACGTGGCGACCGGGGATGGCATCGCCATGGCCTACCGCGCAGGCGCTACCCTGGCGAACCTGGAATTTGTCCAGTTTCACCCAACCTGTCTTTATCACCCGGACGCAAAAAACTTTCTTATCTCTGAAGCCGTTCGAGGAGAGGGGGGAATTCTGATTGACGAGCGTGGGAATCCTTTCATGCAGAAATACGATCCACAAAAAGATCTTGCATGTAGAGATGTGGTTGCCCGTGCCATTGATAGAGAATTGAAAAAAAGCGGCGACAATTCCGTGTTTTTAGATATTTCCCACCAACGTTCTGATCTTGTTCGAAACCGCTTTCCCAACATTTACCAGAAATGTATAAGCTTTGGATATGACATGACAAAAGAGCCACTTCCAGTGGTTCCCGCGGAGCACTACATGTGTGGTGGGATAGCCACCGACCTTTTTGCCAGAACCGATATTCAGAATCTTTACGCCGTTGGAGAAACCGCCTGTACCGGGCTTCATGGTGCAAACAGGCTTGCCAGCAACTCATTAATCGAGGCGGTTGTCTATGCCACCAATGCATCGATTCAAGCTGTTAACGACCTTAAAAAAGGTAAATTCAAATCACTACCGGAAGTCCCTGGCTGGGATGACACAGGAACAACCGACAGCGACGAGGTCATTATGGTTTCTCACAACTGGGACGAAATTAGGCGACTCATGTGGAATTATGTCGGTATCGTCCGCTCAAACAAACGCCTTGCAAGAGCAAAGCGGCGAATCGATATCATTCAAAACGAAATCCAGGAATACTACTGGAATTTTAAGGTTGAATCCGGTCTGGTCGAACTCAGAAACATTGCAACCGTCGCAGAACTGATCATCAAATGCGCTTCCTACCGGAAAGAAAGCCGCGGACTTCACTACAACATTGAATATCCTAAAAGAGATGATGTCAGATGGCAAAAGGATACACGCTTCCGAAGATCTTTTGTCGATTAAACCCCAACGTCAAGTTTCATGAAATGTTCGGGGCAGAGCGTTCCTCTTGTTGCCGGTTCTATCGCTTTTGAACACCGAATCCCTTCCGATGTAACCATCATGCATTGACAAGGCGCCATGCTGCATTATTTTTATGACCAATTGTTACGCTTATCTTCCATTCATCAAACAGGTTATCCATGCAGAGCAAGAGAGATTACTACGAAATTTTAGGTGTCGACCGAAACGCTTCAGAGTCGGAGATCAAGACAGCCTATCGAAAGCAGGCAATAAAATTTCACCCGGATAAGAATCCGGGGAATAAAAATGCCGAAGAAAGTTTCAAGGAAGCCGCAGAGGCCTATGCAGTCCTCAGGGACGACCAAAAACGAAAAATCTATGATCAATACGGTCATCAAGGCCTGGAGGGATCCGGGTTTTCGGGTTTTGGCGGGTTCGAAGATATTTTTTCGAGCTTTGGTGATATTTTTGAGGATTTCTTCGGATTTGGCTCAGGTCAGCGCTCCGGACGTAGCAGATCTCAGAGAGGGGCCGATCTCCGCTATGACCTCGGTCTTTCCTTTATGGATGCAGCATTCGGTACGGAAACGGCCGTTGACGTAGAAAAACTGGAAACCTGTTCGGTTTGTGAGGGCAGTGCCAGTGAACCTGGTACCTATCCGGAAACATGCAACCAGTGTAACGGGTTGGGGCAGGTTTCCAGAAGTCAGGGTTTTTTCACCGTCAGAACCACCTGTTCACAATGCGGCGGGAGCGGACAGGTCATTGCGTCCCCTTGTAAAAACTGCAGGGGGTCCGGTCATCTGAAAATCAAAAAAACCGTTTCTGTCAAAATCCCGGGAGGTGTTGATACCGGCAGCAGACTCCGCTTAAATGGTGAAGGGGAGACAGGAAACAACGGAGGCCGTCCAGGTGATCTCTACATTTTTATCCATGTCGAGCCACATGAATTCTTTGCCAGAAACAATTCAGATCTGATATGTGAAATCCCCATCTCCTTTGTCCAGGCCGCATTGGGAGATGAAATAGAGATACCGACACTGGTCAGCAAGAAAACTTTAAAAGTACCAAAGGGTACGCAACCGGGCGATGTTTTTCGATTTTCAGGAGAAGGCATCGCTTCCCTGAGAAACGGCAGGCGTGGTGATCAGATTATTCAGGTATCTATCAAAACCCCCACCAGCCTGAATAAAAAGCAGGAAAAACTCTTAAAAGAATTCGCAAAACTGGAATCCAATAAAATTTCCAATAAAATAAAAAATTTATTCAAGGGTGAGCCGGAAAGTGCAACCCATTCGAATTGATTGGTGACACCCATGTATGAATTAAAAATTGTTAACCACTTTGCTGCGGCCCATCAATTAGCGATGGTTGCAAAAAAATGCGAAAACCTACACGGACACAACTGGAAGGTTGAGGTCTTTATTGCAGGTGAAAAATTGAATGATGCCGGCGTGGTAATTGATTTTGGCGAAATCAAAAAACACCTGGCCGATATCGTTAAGATTTTGGACCACACGTTTCTTAACGATTTAGAGTGCTTTCAAAACAAAAACTCCTCCTCAGAAAATATTGCCAAATATATCGCCGAGTCAATGCAGGAAAGAATCTCTGGTCCGGAGATTCGTGTTTCCCGCGTCCGAACCTGGGAATCTGAAGATGCCTGCGCCACGTACATCCCCCAAACATAGCTTTGTGTCCATCCATAAATGGTCTTTTCACGCCCTGACGGCGTTGGGCGCCATGATTTAACTCCTCAAAATAGCACGCTATTCCTCCGGGTTAAATCTGACGCCCGCCTTGTCAGAACGCGAAAATCCCTATTTCTGGACGGACACTATCTTTTAAAATATTAGGAAGAAAACGATTTAGCAATATTATTATGCGGTTATCTATAAAGCCCAAGCGATACCGCATACCGCCAAGACAACTCAACTTGAATTTTTCGGATAACCGGTTATTATTATCTGAACGATTTATCGGCCGTCGATATCTAGTGTTTTCCAGTGCTGGATCAACTCATCACGTAAAATGAGTGAGGAGACATCCGGCACATGATTGCGAATATTTTCGATACCGCCTTCCTGCCTGTCTACTAGAAGAACTGCTTTGACGACATCCAGCCCCTCTGATGTAGCCCGTTCAATCGCCTTTATGGTCGAACCGCCTGTCGTTGCAACGTCATCAATGATAACGACCCGGTCACCCGGACTCAAATCACCCTCAATCCACTGGATCACCCCGTGATCTTTCTGGTTTTTTCGAATGGAAAAAGCCTTCACGGGTTTGTCTTTAAGCTCAGATGTATAGGCGGTAGCCACGGCTATCGGGTCGGCACCAAAGGTTAACCCCCCGATACCCTTCACATCAAGATCCTTGATAGCCCGAAACATCAGATGCCCCACAAGAAACAAGCCCCGGGGATCAAGCGTCACGGGCCTGCAGTTAATATAATACTGGCTCATCCGGCCGGAAACCAGCTTAAAAACCGGTTCATCATGATACTTGAAAGCTTTTTTACACAGAAGGTCAATGAGCTCCTTTTTCATCGTTGGATTCTCCTTACCTGTTTCCGGATTGAAAAACCAGGCGATTCCATACCACGGCTCTTACAAGAAACAGTTGATTTAATGTCCTCATTCGGGTAAAAAAAAACCTCCACCAAAACGGAAGAAGCGATTCAATGGGTTTCAGTGGAGGCCTTGGGAAAGGAAAACTGGAGACAGCACTCCTTTACCTTAGGAATCCTTTAGCAATTATTTGAGATCGGGTCAAATCAAAATCATACCACTGGAGTCAGGATATCTAAATGATGTCAGGAAAAAATTTCCTCAAAGCCTGTTTGTATTGTCTTTTGATTATATTTCTCTGGGCTCAAAGTCCGTTGACAGCAGAAGAAGTGACGTCATCCCCGCTGTCTCTGCGGCAAATTGTCCAAATTGCCCTGGAAGCAAATCTCGATGTCAAGACGTCGAACAAGGAAGCCGAGGCTGCAAAACATAAAAAAAATATGAGCCGAACGGATTTTTATCCAACCCTCAACGCAACATACCAGTACAAGCGTAACGAAAGGGAAGTCACGAGTCCTTTTGTAGGTATCACTGTCCCTAAAGACAGATACTCGCTGGTCGCTTCCATAACCCAACCTTTGTTCAGTGGTTTTTCCATTAGCAATCAGTATAAAATGGCGGAGCTGAATCTTGACCTGACAACGTCAAATAAAAAACGGGTCAGACAGGATGTGGCACTCGAGGCGACTAAAGCATATTTTGAAATTCTAAAGGCTAAAAAACTTCTGGATGTTTCCAAAGAAACGGTTAATCAGGTCAGTGTTCAGACGGACGTTGTGAACAACTTCTACCAGGTGGGCATGTCTCCTTTAAATGACCTGTTAGAATCTCAGGTTCTGCTGGCAGGCGCAACGCAGGAAGTTGTCCGCACCAGAAGCCATCTGGACATCGCCAGAGCCTATCTGAATGTCCTGCTGCGACGACCCATTCACCAATCCATTGAAATAGTCGACATGCTTGACTACAAACCCTTTGAGTTTGATCTTGATTTCTGTATCGAGACCGCGTTGGAAAAACGGATTGAGCTCAAGATGTCTGATATTGAAATAGAAATGGCAGAAAAAGATGTCCAGCTTGCGAAAAGAAGCTATTATCCGACCGTTAATCTACAGGGCAGTTACTACAGGATTGGAGATGAATGGTATGTCGATGGTGGTGAAGATATTGGAGATAAGGACACGTGGGATATCAGCGCTGTTGCATCATGGGATGTCTGGGACTGGGGGAGAACATCCTCTGGTACCATGGAAAAGAAGAGTCGTCGCTCTCAGGCAATGTTGAACCGTTCAAAAACAGAAGATAGCATCCAGTTCGGTGTTACGCAGGCCTATCTGCAGATGCAGACATCGGAGAAAAATATCATCACCGTCGAGACTGCCATTGAGCAGGCCAAAGAGAATGTCCGGATCAACGAAGAGCGTTACAAAGAACAGGTTGCGACATCTACCGATGTTCTTACGGCACAAACGCTCTATTTCAGAACCATGAACAACTATTACCGCGCATTATATGATTTCCAAATCGCCAAAGCCT
>JAOZSO010000466.1:0-3126 GCA_029939655.1 Desulfobacterales bacterium | reverse complement strand
ATTAATCCCTTATAGGGTTGAATCAGTGCCGGGCCCTTAGGACCCAGGTATCTACAATTTTATCATCGGCCGCAGGGACCTGGCAATGAAAAGGGCTGCCGCTATCTTTACGGCATCACCGATGAGAAAAGGAACCATTCCCACGAGCAACGACTGGACGACTGTCATGCCGGTAACGATACTCAGCCAGGTAATCCCACAGGCATAGATGACGGCAGTTGCCGCGATCAGGGCTGCGATCCCGAACAGGATTTTTCCCCCGGTCTTTTCCGTGACGATGCCGATGATGGCTACGGCAGGCAGGAATCCAAGAAGATAACCACCGGTGGGACCAACCAGATGACCTATTCCACCTTTGCCACCGGCGAACACCGGAAGACCCACCGCACCTGCCAGCAGGTATGCAGCGATTCCCATCATACCCCATCGGCTGCCCAGGAGCAGGCCGGTCAGGTAGACAAACAGGTTTTGGAGAACAATGGGCACCGGTCCGATGGGTATGGCAATGTAGGCGCCGACTGCTGTCAAGGCTGCCAGAAGGGAGGCATAGGCGGTCATTCGAAGTTGGTTCATGTGTGAAAACAGTCTCCGTAATAGATTTTCTTCAGACTTCCGTCTGCCGTGCGCACAACCAGTGCACCGTTTGGGTCCACATCCAGGGCCTTTCCTTCTGTAACACCCTGATGCGAGACGATCCTGACCTGCTGTCCCAGGGTGGCGGTACAGGTTTTCCATTCCGCAATGACGGTAGGCAGATCCGGCTGGTGGATCCTGTTTTCCAGGCGATCCAGGAATTCAGATAGAAACGCTTTTCTGGAACAGGTTTTTCCGGAGATATTCTTGATGGATGTTGCGAATGGCAGGTCAGGAGGCAGGTCGTTGTTCATGTTGATACCGATACCGATATTGACAAACGAGACCTGGTCGCCTGCGGCCTCCATTTCAGACAGCATTCCAGACACCTTCCTGCCGTGTATCAGGATATCGTTCGGCCATTTGACACGGGCATCAACACCACAGAATTCCTGGAGTGTCCGGGCCAGAACAAATGCCGCACCGAAATTGACCAGGGGGCTCATCACCGGTGGTATGTGAGGCCTCAGCACCAGGGTAAAATAGAGCCCGCCTTCTGGTGATATCCAGTTGCGGTCCATTCTGCCTCGGCCGCGGGTCTGGGTTTCGGCAATCACGACGGTAAAATCCGGGCAGCCCTTCCTGGCAAGTTCCCTGGCAATATCCATGGTTGAACTTGCTGTATCAAAAAAATGTATACGGGATTCTCTTTCAGGCAGTTCCCAGGGAAAAGGGGTATCAGGAGATTGGACAAGACGATATCCCTTGGGACTGGAATGGATGTCGTATCCGCACGCTTGGAGTTTCTGAATATGTTTCCAGATGGCCACCCGGGAGACACCCAGATGCTTACTGAGAGCTTCGCCGGAAACAAAATCTTTATTTTCGCGAAGTATTTTGAGTAGTTGAGGCTTCATTTAATAAAATGCTCCAAAAAGACATAATATTATTTTAGTTAACCATATAGGACACGAAGGTTAACGCAAGGTGAGAGGAGGTGTCAAATAAAATCGTAGTCCGAATATTTCATGAAATGTTCGGACTACGATTTTATTAGGGAAAATATGTCAATTATTAAACACTATTGCAATGGAAAACCAGATCAGGGACGTTGGTAATTGGCCACATAAAAATCATCGATGATGCCCTTGGCTTTCAAGGAATCGCCGTAGGCCCGTGCAGAGGCCTTGTCGGCAAAGTGGGACAGTCTGACCTGATACCATTTGCTCTTGGCGCCCTGAGCTTTTGTCCAGTAGGCATCCAGGCCCATACTTTTCAGTTGCGCAACATATTTATCTGCATGTTCGGTTTTGAGATAGGCGGCAACCTGGAGGGTATAGGGGTCGGTGACCACCACGGTCGGAAGTGCTTTGATTTCTTCGGGTTCCGGTCTGTTTTGCATCAAGTGGGTCGCCGTATTGATAACCAGTATTATGAGGCCTGCACCGGCCAGGCATAGGGCAGCCCACCTGAGTACCGGTCTTAATGCATGGAAACCCCGGATGCGTCCATACGTAGTCGTGAGCATTCCGGCGGATAACGTCATCGCAGACACAATGCCGGTGGTCAATGTCCGGGTGGCCCATAGCGTGGCAGTGGCCAATGTTTTCACAATGCTGGTTTTTGGGTGTGTATCAAGTTTTTCCGCTGGGGGGGCAGCGGACTTGAATTTCGCAACCATTTTCACCAGCGAGGTTTTGTCGATTTTCGAAAGTAATGCACTGGCTTCCTTGAAAGAAGCTGAATCGGTACTGTCTGCATGTGTCCCGTGCAAACAGGCAGCAAGGCCATGGATGAGATGACGCCTTTTCCTGTCCAACTTATATGCTGTCAGATAGGCTTGCAGGGCCCATGGTTCCGTGCGTCTTTTTTTAAAGAGCAACTCAGCCATGTGGATGATGATGCGTCCATCAATAGCCTTGTTGTTTTCGATGAAACGGCGATAAGTCTGCAGTGCTTGAAAATCGGTTCGCCCGGTGGAAATATAGCGTCGGGCAATCGATGCCTGAATCGTGGGGTTGGCGCTCTGAGTTTTTCCGAGGGAGTAAAGCAGATCTTCAATCTCTTTTTGGTCTCGGTCTTTGTTTTCGAGCCGTTGCAGCCACGCCTCGGCAACCGCCTGGTCTTCCGGGCGCATTTTCAGGTAGGTCACGATGGCGTCCTCGGCTTCGGGGCTGATTTTCGTCTGCGTCAGGTAGAAACGGGCCATGTGCCCGGTCAACCCGCAGGCACGTTTCTCCTTGTTGAACGGCGAGATGAGGAAGCTGTCAAATACGGCAACGGCTTTGCGGAGCAGTTTTTCCGCTTGGGACGCTTTCCCGGCTCTCTCCCAGACAGAGGCTTCGTTGATAAGGTGTTGAACCCGATTCAGCCCAAACCTGTTGAACAGCCAGCCGATGGCAAAGAACACTGCCACAAAAACAGGGGCTGCCAGAGCAAATGCCCATTCGAGTCCCAATGGCATTTGAATTGCCGGTAAAGCGGCCAGTGCTGCGAGGCTTCCAACCAGAATGGTCAGCCATATTCTGATCGAAATATGTCTCAGTGCATGGA
>JAOZSO010000465.1:0-3136 GCA_029939655.1 Desulfobacterales bacterium | reverse complement strand
GCCTCGATGCTGATATCGAAAATGCCTTTTCCCCGCTGGGATTCGGTCTGGGATGCATTCAGGGAGGGAAATGATGCTACCACCACAACCTGGTTGGCCTTCAATACCTGCATTAAGTCATCCCTTGTTCCGTTGTTCAATGCCGAAAGATTCGATCGGAACATCACGCGCGGAACCAGTGCCGCCATCTGCTCGATAAGCGCTTCCACATGGGGGTTCAGTTCCGGTGCCCCGCCCGTTATGTCAATCATATCAAAATGACTGCGTCGTGCATAATCCACCACGGCCAGCATCGTTTCCCTGGTCATGTTCTCGGTCCGCTCAGGTCCGGCGTCCAGGTGACAGTGCCGGCATTTTTGATTGCACTTAAAGCCCACATTGATCTGCAGCGTGCGGGTCTGATCACGCTTAATCTCAAGTCCGTGACTCGAAAGCATCAAATGAAACGGATCTATTTTTACGTCTGGTATTGTTTCCTTTGTTTTCAACACGTCTACGATGTCCTTTTATACCTGATAGTTCTTTTTTATTAACCCGGCATTCGCGGAACGAATGTTTACATGGACAGCTTTTCCGCGATATTGCGCGCCTGAATACCGTGCACAAGGGATGCCCCCCCGCGAATAGCGGTTGCCACGTGAACAGCTTCCGTCATTTCTCCCATATTCGATCCCTTTTCCAGGCACTTCTGGGTAAAGGAATCGATGCAGTAAGGACACTGAATGGCATGCGCCACAGCCAGTGCAATCAGAGATTTTTCCCTCAGTGTCAATTCACCTTCCGAAAACACTTCATTATAATACTCGAAATATTTTTTTGCCATCTCAGGCGCTTCTTTTCCGATTTCACCAAACTTGGGCAGATCTTCGCGTTTGTAATACTCTTCCATCCATTTCTCCCTTCTGATTGCCGGTATCAATTCCTTGTCAATAATCAAAATATGCCCACTAAAAAACCAGGCTTATAAACCAAACAAATATAACAATTTTAGGCCGATGGGTGATCCCTGTGCGGCTGTGAAACTGTCTGAGGCCTTTAGTGCCTGTTATTAGGAGTCTTCTTTCAGTGAACACGCCCTCCCCTTCAATTGAAAAAAGAACTTCAAGCCTTTGCGTACTTTTTCCGAAAATATCTTGGGTGAAAAAAAGTTACCGGCAACTCTTTTGTTGATTTCACCGATAGTCGGGTAGGGATGAACAGCTGCCGCCAGCGTAGACAACTTTACTTTTCCATTCAGAACCGCCACCCATTCACTCAGCAGATCACCAGCCCGCGGCCCCAGAATCTGAACACCTAGCGGCTTCTCTTTGGCGTCAAGGATCATTTTTACCTTACCGGTGGTTTCATCCTCTGCCAGGCTCCTGTCATTGTCCTTGAATTCCTCCATCCAGACCGTGTAGTCAAGACCCTTGGACTGGACTGTCTTTTCATTCATGCCGATACTGGCAAGTTCAGGGTCGGTATATGTGCACCAGGGCAGATACGTATAATCCGCTTTTCTCGGCAGTCGAAATATTGCATTGCTCACGATGATGCCCCCTTCATAACCGGCAGCATGGGTAAACTGGAAGCCGCCGCTCACATCCCCCCCGGCATAGATATGCTTATGGTTGGTACGCATTCGATTGTCCACGGTAATACCGTGCCGATTATATGCCACACCGATGTCCTCAAGACCCAGGTTTTGAACATTGGGCGCCCTTCCCATGGCAACAAGAATCTCTTCCGAATTCAGCGTGTTGCTTTTGCCGGAGCTGTCAAGTATCTTGATATATTTGCGTCCACCGGTTTCCAGAACCTCCTCAATGGATGCTCCCAGAAATAAGGTCACACCCTCGTCTTCCAAGACCGAAGCCACCATGTCAGCCATGTCCTTGTCTTCTTTCCCCAGAATTTGATCAGACCGATCCACCACGGTTACCTTTGTTCCCAGGCGATTGAATGCCTGAGCCATTTCAATACCAATAGGTCCGCCACCCAAGATAACCATGCTTTCCGGGAGGTGATTGAGGGAAAAAATCTCCCGGTTGGTCAAAAACGTCGTATCGTGCAAGCCGGGTATTGGCGGTGCAACGGGCGACGAGCCGGTAGCGATAACCCAGTTTTTAGCGGATTGCGGTTTACCGTCCAGATTAATGGTATGTTCGTCCGTAAAAACGGCTTCGCCGAAAAGGACCTTGGCCCCCAGTTCACAAAACCGCTCTTCCGAATCATGGTGCTGGATGGTTGCGATGACCTTCCGAATGCGATTTGCAATCTGCTTAAAATCAACCGGCGGGATACCGGCCTTGGGCAGACCGAACCGTTCTGCATGCTGCATCAGATGATAAACATGTGCCGAGTGGATCAGGGTTTTACTCGGAACACATCCGAAATGAAGGCAATCCCCCCCCAGGGACGGTTCTTTCTCGATCAACAGCGTTTTGGCACCCAACTGGGCAGCACCCGATGCAACCGTCAAACCGGCTGCGCCGCCACCGATGATACCGATATCATAATCAAAGTTAGCCATCACTTACTCCTATCATTTCGTTAGATCTGTTCACACTTCCGTCCACAAGAACACGGATGGTGTAATTTTTTTTAATCGCATTTGTTAGCTTGAAGCGGTCAGTCCCCCTCCAGCCCTTGTATCCCCTCGAACCCTTAAACCCTCTTTAGCCTTTTAGCGGGTTAGACTGTAGGCTGTTAGGTGCTCTCCGCTAACAGCTGGCGGCCACCCTTGAACCCTTGTATCACCCTTGAACCCTCGAACCCTTTATTTTATACGTCGTAACAAAGACCCAAACCTTACATACAAAGGTATTTGATACGGGATTATAACCAATAAAAAGGTACCCCCGAAAGCGGATGGGTGATCCCTGTGCGAAAGTGAAACTGTTTTTTGGATCAGGCATCCTCGTCTCTCCGGGGCCACTCCGCACCCTTGAGTTCCTCGGCAAAGTAACAGAAACGGCTCCATTCAAATGTCTTCAGGCTGATGGGACATTGAAGCTTGATTTTTCGATCTGTCATCCCGACAATTTCCCAGTCACCCTTTCTGGGGCCACTTTCAATATAAATCTTTTGACCCAGAGAAAAATCATAAGGTCTGAATACTGTGACAATCTGTTTTTCCATTACGATCCCTCCTCAA
>JAOZSO010000464.1:0-3145 GCA_029939655.1 Desulfobacterales bacterium | reverse complement strand
CAACAACATGATTGCCGGCAAACTGCAAGGAGTTAAATTCATCTGCGCCAATACGGATGCCCAGGCACTCGAGGTATCCAAAGCAGAAATCAAACTCCAGCTGGGGGAGAAACTCACCGAAGGACTGGGTGCCGGAGCCAATCCAAACATTGGCAGGGATGCGGCATTAGAGAACAGAGATGCCATTCGAAAGTCGCTTGAAAACAGCCATATGGTTTTCATCACTGCCGGATTTGGGGGTGGGACCGGCACGGGAGCAGCACCCGTGATTGCAGATATCTGCAAGGAAATAGGGGCACTCACGGTTGCCGTGGTCACAAAACCATTCTCCTTTGAAGGCAAAAAACGCACCCGGCAGGCAGAGGAAGGTATCGAAACCCTGAAACAGGTTGCCGATACGGTTATTACAATACCCAACGACCGTCTGAGGGCTCTGGCTTCCAAAAACGCTAAAATGATCGAAATGTTCAAAAAGGCCGATGAAATCCTGCTCCATTCCGTCAAGGGCATCACGGATCTGATCATGATGCCGGGGCTGGTCAACCTCGATTTTGCTGATGTCAGAACCACCATGTCCAGAGCGGGTCTGGCCATCATGGGCATCGGCGTTTCAAGTGGAGAAAACCGGGCTATTGAAGCCGCTGAACGTGCCATATCCCATCCACTCCTGGAGGATATCGCCATCTCCGGAGCCAAAGGTGTCCTCATGAACATCACCTGCAACAGCGAACTGACCATGGAAGAGATGACGGAAGCTTCCGAGCGCATCTACAACGAGGTAGGCGAGAATGCGGACATCATCTGGGGAGCTGTGGTTGACGATTCCATGGACGACGAAATGAGTGTTACGGTCATTGCCACGGGCATTGGCGAGAAAGAGGACAAGGCCAAACCCGACAACGTTATGGAACACTCCTTCCGTGGCAGGGTCCGGGATATCATCCCCTCAGACCTCGAAAATATCGTGGATTATGACGAACCCACATTTATCAGGAGAAAAGAGGCCGTGGGTGAATCAGGCGGCGCCTCCTACCGTGGATACAAAGGGATCGTCATCGACAACAGTGATCTCGAGGTGCCGACCTTCTTGAGACGCAAAGCCGACTAAAACAAGATAATCTTATAGAATTTTGTTTGATAAAGGAGCCGTCCCGTATTATGAAACCCTATGGATAGAAAAGGCGACACCGACCGACAAAGGCGCTTAGACGCGGAAATCTCCGTCATGGAAAAACAGGGGCGGCAGGGAAAAACAGCCGTTGTCCTGATATACCCGAACACGTACCACCTGGGTATGTCAAACCTGGGGTTCCAAACAGTCTATCGGCTTTTGAACGAATTGGATGGTATCGTCTGTGAAAGGTCCTTCCTCCCGGATAAAGACGTGGCCAACACAGGCGATATCATCTCAATCGAATCCGGACGATCCATTTCGACCTTTGATATCATTGCCGTATCTCTATCCTTTGAAAACGACTACCCCAACCTGCTCACCATTCTTCAGAAAGCCGGACTTCCCTTCCGTTCCGCCCAGAGAGATGAAACCCGCCCTCTCATCATCGCCGGGGGTGTTACCTGTTTGTTGAATCCTGCTCCCATCGCACCTTTTATAGACTGTTTTCTGATAGGCGAAGCAGAAGCCAATTTGCCCGGTTTTATGCGGATAGCCCAGGAAACCGATACGCGGGAAACCCTGTTGACCCGTGCAGCACAGGAAATAGAGGGAATTTATGTCCCGGGTTTCTACAGGGAAATCTATAACCCGGACAATACGTTTCAGGGATTGGAACCCCTGAAAGATGTCCCCCATGTCATAAAGAGAGCCTATGTCCGGGATATCACCCAGACACCGACCTGCAGTACCATCGTGACACCCAATACCACGTTTGATCAAACCTATCTGATCGAGGTGTCCCGCGGCTGCCCTCACGGATGCCGCTTTTGCGGTGCCGGTTTCGTATACCGCCCTCCCCGTTTCAGAGATCCTGGTCTACTGGTATCGTGTATTCACGACGGGCGTGCCCATACCGACAAAATAGGCCTCGTGGGGGCGGCGGTTTCCGATCTCCCCGGACTCGACGACCTCTGCAGGGCCGCGGAAAAGACCGAAGCCCTTGTTTCCTTCAGTTCGCTCAGGGCGGATGCCCTTGACCTTAACCTGATTTCCCATCTGTCGAAAAGCAAGGTCAAAACAGCCACTATTGCTCCCGATGCCGGGTCTGAACGGTTACGCCGGTGCATCAACAAGGGTATCTCCGAAGAAAACATTCTGACTGCGGCAGAAGCGCTTGTCGCCAACGGCATCCCGAATCTAAAGCTCTATTTCATGATCGGTCTGCCCACGGAAACCATGGAAGATATCGAGGACATCGTCAAACTCTGCAAAAAGGTGAAACACGTTTTTTTGAAATCGAGTCGCACCAAGGGTCGCATGGGCGGGATAACAGTGAGTATCAATTCCTTCGTCCCCAAGCCCCACACACCGTTCCAATGGGCGGCCATGGATAGCATCCAGACCCTTAAGCTGAAACTCAAGCATATTCAAAAAGATCTCAAACGTGTCCCAAACGTCCGTGTGAATGCCGATATCCTCCGATGGGCATCTGTACAGGCCCTCCTGTCCCGTGGAGATATGCGTGTAGCCAACACGCTGGAGGCCGTACATGACAATTGCGGCAACTGGCCAAAAACCCTTAAAGCCTCCACCATTAACACTGATTTCTATGTTCACAGGGAAAGAGGTTACGACGAAATCTTCCCCTGGGATTTTATCGATCACGGCATCCGGAAGTCTTATCTCTTGGCGGAATACCGAAAAGCCATGCGTGGTGACACAACAGCCCCCTGTGATGTGGAAGTCTGCCGGAAATGCGGGGTCTGTGGGGATGAAAAGAATGAACAGTAGATACCCGGATCCAAAGGGCCCGGCGCTGATTCAACCCTATAAGGTTTAATGTTATACACATTCACCGTTTGATAAATTCTAAATCCGAATATCGAAATACGAAACAAATCCAAATATCAAATACTCAAATGTTTCAAACAGAATGCTTAAACTTGTATCTCCAAGATCTTGTTTTGAACATTCGCAATTTGGATCATTCGGTATTGCCCTTCGACCTTGCTCAGGGCGGTGAGCCTGTCG
>JAOZSO010000463.1:0-3150 GCA_029939655.1 Desulfobacterales bacterium | reverse complement strand
CGCTCCGCGGGTGGAGGCTCAGTGGGGAGTTAGGTTACAGGGTATCCTTCCAGTTCCACCACTTCAAAAGCTCCGGGTCGTGCACGCTATTGTCGGCAAAGTAGACCGCACACCGGAATACGTACAACACACATCGATCTATGTGCGTTCCCCGAAGTGCACATAGCTGCTCATACATCTGCTCTGGATCAGCACTGCGCAGTTGAGAAACACGCTGATACCCGAGATCGGTCAAGTCTTGCGAAAGGCTTGGGCCGACTCCGGGAATACTTTGAAGGTCTTCTGATGTGGTTGTGGCTTTCAAAGCAGCTCCTTAAGCCGAATAAAAAAAGCATTTCGAATTTTTTCTATGGTCAAGGCTTCCTGGTAATCCAGAACAGCGCTGTCTTTTCTCTTGAACCTGTCGGGTTCCACTTGTAAGGCATAAGAATTAACCTGTCTTTGCCAAAACCACTCCGCACTACAGAGCTGGATGTTTTGTGGGTCGATCAACGTAATTTCTTCCAGACGCTTCAATAATTTTTTTCCCGAAACACTGTTTTCAATACAAAATGCAATGTAGGCGATTCTGTAATCAACGCCTGCAATGGTTTTTATTGCCGGCAGGGGAGTTAAATTTTGTTGATCTTTTTGACCTTTGTAAAGAAAATGTCCATAGCAGCTCTGCAGGGTAAAACAAAAAGGGAATTGGTTAAAGGCGTGGACAATATCGATAATTGGCGGATCAATCATTTCATCAGAAAGATTAGCAAGGCATCTTTTTCTTTGATCAGGATAATGGAAATTTTCCGTTAATTTTTTTGGTGCTGTGAAAGTTTCCACAACGTCGCGTCTCCTATAAGCGTGTACCGATCTTATTTTTGTAACACCTTCTGTAAAGCCTCTAATAGTGCTTCAACCCGCTCCCTGTGCTCGGGGGGAATCATCAGCACCGGTATAGGGCTGTTTGGGATTAAATCCGCTGCTTTCATATCCGTCTTATTCGATTGATATGCATTAAGGTTGTTATCGTCACAAAAGAACAGTAGTACATCGATCAGGTTGCCGGTCATGCCCCCTTGATCCAGGTGTTCGATGAACTGATGGAACAGGTTGGCCACGGTAAGGGTGAACGCATCGATGTCGGCATATCCGGTGTCAGCACAATTGATTCTTGACATCATGCAGCGGCAGCCGAATGGTCGAATCGGGTAGATGGGGCATTCATTTTCTGACAAAAAGAGACACAGTCCCCATGCGGGATCGATGATTTCGTCCGGGATTTCCTGGTCGGTCATACAGTGTCGGGCCATCTGGTTGGTGGTGAGCTGCGGCTTGAAGCGTCTTTGTTCAGCAGCATCATAAATATGCTGAACAAGGGCTGATTTTGCCCTTGCATCCAGAAGGGATATGATCTTATATCCTTCCAACGTGGTCAGGGTCATGTTGCATGTACAGCAAATGGCGCATTGCCGCTTACAGGCGATTGTTTCCGTATTGGCATAATCGTCAAACAGGCTGTAGAGTTGGTCGAGCAGCGCTATTTTTAATGTCATATCCATATAAAAAGGATCATATATCAAAGGAGGTTCCGATGTCGAGTGATGTTTATTTTATCAATTTGCGTGCAACCATGAAGGAAAATTTATTCAAAAAACTTGGCAAGTTGCTGGAGGCTGCGGATTTATCCGGCGTGGTGAACAAACGCGACCTGGTTGCTTTGAAGCTTCATTTCGGTGAGAAAGGTAACACCGCGTTTATCCGGCCCATATTTATTCGTGAAATTGTCCAGAAAATCAAAGAGGTAGGCGGAAGGCCCTTTGTCACGGATGCCAATACTCTCTATAAGGGCACACGGGGAGATTCCGTTAACCACACCATCACTGCCATCCAGAACGGGTTTTCGTATGCGGTGGTGGATGCACCGATTATCATTGCCGATGGGTTGATGGGGCGCAGCCAGACCGGGGTTTCCATTAATCAGAAACATGTGGAGACTGCATATATTGGATCTGAAATCGTGAATGCAGATACCCTTATATCAGTGGCGCACTTCAAGGGACATGAATTGAGCGGGTTTGGTGGAACCATAAAAAATGTAGGCATGGGATGTGCCTCACGAACCGGCAAACTGGTGCAGCACTCCGGTATCGCGCCCAAGGTCAAGGCAAAAAAATGTATCGGTTGCGGCGAATGTATCGACCATTGTTCCCAGGATGCCATATCGCTCACGAAAGAAAAGGCCATCATCGATTCTGAAAAATGCATTGGCTGCGGGGAATGTATTCTCATCTGCCCCCAGATGGCCATTCAGGTACAATTCGGCAAATCCATACCAGACTTTATGGAAAAGATGGTGGAATACACCCTGGGGGTATTGAAGAACAAGCAAGGCAAGGCCTTGTTTGTCAATTTTATCACAAATATATCACCGGCATGTGATTGTTATCCCATGGCCGATGCGCCTATTGTGCGGGATATCGGCATCCTGGCATCCACCGATCCCGTAGCTATTGACCAGGCATCCGTGGATCTGGTGAACAAGGAGCCGGCCTTGCCGGATTCCTGCATGAAAGAAGGTAGGGAAGCCGGATCCGATAAATTCAGGACGCTGTACCCAAAAACTGACTGGACCATTCAACTCGCCTATGCAGAACAACTGGGGCTGGGTAGCCGGGAGTACAATCTAGTACAAATATGACGCTTTTTGGCAAAAAAAGTGACATATTTTGTCATTTGTACCTGAAAACCGTTAAACGGGTCTATCGTGAAAAATCGATTATCTGTATGAAATTAAGTGTGTTGTGGAGAGTTTGAGGTTTTGGCACAGTAATTGAATAGTATAATAGTCAAACAGCGGTTATTAAATGCTCTTTGTCAGATATAGAATGAAAATGTCGCCCAACTTCAACACCGACATGAAAAAACCATGCGACGGCCCTCGCGCCTCCAACGGTTATATAATATAAATGAAAGTTTGAGGTGACATTTATCAAGGCTTCTCGGGTGTACGTGCATCTTTTCCGGTCATCTTCAAAATAAAGAAAAGAGATGTGACCCGGACAAACAACGGCATTTTAGGGAAGCCACTCAGGATCCATGGAATCGACTCAATGTCGATTCCTTTTTATCAATACCTCCTTCTCCTTTTTTCACTGGGCGGCCATGCGG
>JAOZSO010000462.1:1574-3158 GCA_029939655.1 Desulfobacterales bacterium | reverse complement strand
AGTCGATGCCCACCCTCAGACGCCTTGACTCTGAAGCCCTCCGGCTTTTGCAACATTGGGGTTCATTCTCCTCTTCTGACCGAAATAAAGCGCCAAAGTCATAAAATCGTATATCTTATCAGGGTTTTCAAATATATCTGGATAGTTATATAGCTCCGCCCCTTGGGTTACACGCCGTGATGATGTCATATTCTTAGGAATCAATAAGGCCATGTAAAAAAGTGCAACGCCCAATAGTTTAAAAAAGAACATATAGGGGATTGCCTATGGAAAGTCAATAATTTAGCAATCGCTTCTACAGTGGCCTAAGAGCAGAAGTTAAGAAGATCAGAAGTCAGAAGTCGGAGATCGGAGGCCATTTCACAGTAGGCAGTAGGGAGTAGGGAGTAAGGAGACAGAGGTCGTGAGCGTTGGGGCCATTGGTTTAATGGTATCTGTATTATTTTTGAATAGGTTATATTTTAGCAGCAGTTTTATCAATATCGTCTATTCAGAACTGTTAATATATAAGGCCCTTTGGGTGCTTGGCGTCTTAAGCGAAGCCCCGCGAAGAGCACGGGACAGGCTGGGCGGTTAAAAATGAAAAAGAAATAATGAACCGCAAAGGCACGAAGGACATTTCAGAAGTCGGAAATCAGAAGTCAGAGATCGGATGTCGGTAGCTGAGGGTCACCTGACTCTTGACTCTTGTGACTTCTAATTGGATTTCATTGATAGGATTCTTTTTAATGCAATGCGATAAACTTCCATGTTTTCTCGCTTGTCAATTGCAATAACTTTAATGATATGATCAATTTCTTGATAAATAATCCTGATTCGCTTCTTGTCAGCATAAAGTTTGAAGTAACCTTCAAGGTTTATGCCGGCTTTGTTGCCAGAGGATCGCCATACTTTGAATTCTGTTCTAACTTGACAAACTGTTTCAATACTCGTTTTTTTACGCTGCCATCCAGCTTGTTAAAGTCTGCATGGGCTTCAGCAATAAGTTCAACCTTCCAGTTCGTCACGAGATAAATCCTCTGCTTTTAGAAGTGCATCAAGACTTACGGCGATTTTACTGTTTTTACGTTCTTTAATGATCCCGGCCAGGTAAACATGCTCAAGAATATCTTTTGCTTTCTCGGTTCGTTCCCATTCTTCAAAAGGAATAATTGCCGCAGTCCTTTTGCCTTTTAAATCAGTGACAAATTGTGTTTCCATGATAAGCCTCCATTAAAATATGATAACCCAATTGTCTTCTACGCGATATATGATTCTAAATTCACCAATATCGACTCTTTTGAATTCAGAGTTTCCGATGAGTTGTTTTGAATCGTGAGGATTCGGATTTAATCTTAGCCTGAGAATCGTATGAAGAATTTGCCGAAATTGCTTTGGTTTGAGGTTTTTCAGAAACCTGTCGACCGATTTCGTAATATTCATATTATACATTATTCGGCATCTTTAAGGAATGTCTCTGTTGTTTTTTCTCCCAAATAACCCTCGGCCTCAGCCTCAACTGCTTTATGTTCCCAATAAGCATCTTCCAATGCCATGAATTTCTCATACATTCGGTGAGATATCAGGACAGATTTAGGCCGACCC
>JAOZSO010000462.1:0-1564 GCA_029939655.1 Desulfobacterales bacterium | reverse complement strand
CAGATTTTTGCACCAATACGGGATCAGTTTCCGCCACATCAAGGTATCGTCCTATGCAGTTTTTAAATTCGGTTGCTGTAATATTGATCATTTTAACTCTCCTAAATTAGCTATTTTGGCTATTATAGGCTTAGGTTAATTTGTCAAGCCCCTTAATACGTTGGTGCAGAGCGTGCGTAGCGAACTCTTTGCACAACTTCTCAGAACCGATCTGTTACAGAGATCGGTGTCCATTTCACAGTAGGTAGTAGGGCGTAAGGAGTAAGGAGACAGAGGTGACAGAAATCAGGGAGGCCTCCTCGTTACCGGAGACCTTTGCAAAACACTCCCTTTTACCAGTGTTTGTAGTGGAACGGCTTCTACTTGACTTGCCAATGGGAATCGTTTAGTTCCCGGATAAATTACAAACACATGCTTTAAATTCAAATCATCAAGAGCGATCCGGATGGAAGGCGTTAAGCGTGGTGTGTCCGTACGCTTGCACTCCACACCGTACAAAGCGTCACCCTGGCGTAAAATCAGATCGATTTCCGCTCCTTGGTGGGTAGCCCAAAAGAAAACCTCATCATATGGCTCTGTTTTTAGCAATTGTTCGATGACAAACCCTTCCCATGAGGCACCCATCTTGGGATGAGAGAACAGGTTCTTCATAGAATCGATACCCAGCAATTGATGCAGCAGTCCGCTGTCGCGCACATAGATCTTGGGCGATTTCACCTGGCGCTTTTTCAGGTTTGCATGGTAAGGCTGCAATTGACGAATCATAAAGGCGTCCGTGAGCAAATCCAGATAGCGTCGTGTGGTCGATTCACTAACGCCAAGGGCACGGGCCGGCTCGGCCGCGTTCCAAACCTGCCCATGGTAATGCGCCACCATAGTCCAAAAACGCTGAAGGGCGGTTGCCGCGACACGTACGCCCCACTGGGGAAAGTCACGCTCAAGAAGGGTTTGGATGAAGTTCTTGCGCCATGCAATACTATTGACATTACTTCCGGCCAGGTAGGAAAGTGGAAGACCACCTCTCAGCCACAAATGCTGCTCCGCTTCGGAACCCAACTCCGACAACGAAAAACCACCGATGACGATACGCTCCATTCTACCGGCAAGGCTTTCCGAAGTCTGGCGCATGAGAGTGCCGGAAGCGCTGCCAAGAATGAGAAAATGTGCCGGTGTGTCCTTTCGGTCGGCAAGCACCCGCAGTACAGGAAAAAGATCTGGGCGCCGTTGAATTTCATCAATTACTACCAATCCGTTCAGTAGCCTTAAAGCGGTCATAGGCTCATCCAGCCGGCCCAGGCTTGTCGGGTCCTCAAGGTCAAAATAGTTGACGGAATCTTCTTCAAGCAACTTGCGAGCGAGCGTGGTTTTACCGCTTTGGCGAGGCCCCACCAATACGACAACGCGGCTGCGGGAAAGGGCATTGTTTAGCCCGGAAAGTATGGATGTACGCTGGATCATGAATCTACAGTACCATGATAATCCGTCATGTCAAGACGGATTATCGTGGTGTTTACCCCTGCTCCGATTTTTCCAATGATAGTTCTTTGCGTACTTGGCGTCTGGA
>JAOZSO010000461.1:0-3167 GCA_029939655.1 Desulfobacterales bacterium | reverse complement strand
AACCGGATCTCAAATTTGTTTAATATCTATCAGCGAGGTAATGTTAAATGAATACTAAGTACATGTATTCCCTGCTAGCGGTTATTGTACTGTCTTTGATTTCATATTTTCTGGTTGAGGCTGCCTCGGGATTCAAAATTTTATTCGGTGTCATCATTCCTTATCTGGCCTTTCTTGTTTTCATTGCAGGATTTATAAACCGCATGATGTACTGGGTCCGCTCTCCTGTGCCGTTCAGTATTCCTACAACGTGCGGCCAACAAAAGTCGCTGCCCTGGATCAAACCGAACCGGATCGACAATCCTTTTTCCAAGCGCGCGGTGGTTGTCCGGATGTTCCTGGAAATCGTGTTTTTCCGTTCGCTTTTCCGGAATACTCGCTTAAAGTTGAAATCAGGGCCCAAGATCGCCTACAACCTTGAAATATTTTTATGGGCGGGGGCTTTGGCATTTCACTGGGCTTTTTTGACCGTTCTGCTGCGGCACTTACGCTTTTTCACTGAACCCGTGCCCATACTGGTGCAGGCACTTGAAAATGTAGATGCCTTTTTCCGGATAGAAATACTTTATGACGTGGCTCAATTTGGATTGCCGGGCGTATATCTGTCCGGAATCGTTTTGCTGGCAGCCGTTACATACCTGTTTCTTAGAAGAGTTTTCATTCCCAATGTTCGTTATATTTCCCTGGCGGCCGATTTCTTTCCTCTGTTTCTTATTTTCGGCATTGCGTTTACAGGGATTCTGATGCGCTATGTGACAAAAATCGATGTTATCGCGGCCAAAGAGCTCACCATGGGGCTGGTCACCTTTCACCCCACAATACCCGAGAGCGTATCATCCCTCTTTTATGTACATCTGTTTTTTGTCAGCATCCTTTTGGTTTATTTTCCTTTCAGCAAGCTCATGCACCTAGGCGGCATCTTTTTAAGCCCCACACGAAACCTACCCGCAGATACACGTGCAACCCGGCATGTCAACCCGTGGAATTATCCGGTACATGTTCACACCTATGAAGAGTACGAAGATGAATTCAGAGAGAAAATGGTAGAAGCTGGTTTGCCGGTAGTGAAACAGCCAGTTGAAACACCTCCCGATGAATCAGAGGAAAAGGAGTAATATATGGCAGATCTTCAGAAACCCGAAGAGCTATACAAAACAGACACCCGTCCTCCCAAAACAGACTGGATGGATACGCCTGCCGAGATCAAAAAGGGCATTGCCTGTTATGCGGGAAACCCAAAAAGCCTCAAGTATGTTGGATTGCCCAATCCGCGCACCTGGAGCTGTTTCGACGAGGACTGGCAGTTGCCTGAGAACTGGCAGCAGATCATCCATGACGGATTCAAGGAGCGTCTCGAGAAATTTCGTTCCTTTAAAGTTTTTATGGATATCTGTGTCAGGTGTGGCGCCTGTGCGGACAAATGTCACTTTTTTATTGGGACAGGGGATCCGAAGAACATGCCCGTATTGCGGGCTGAGCTGTTAAGATCGGTTTATCGGAATGATTTTACAACAGCGGGTAAAATACTTGGCCGGCTCGGGGGCGCCCGACCCATGACCATGGATGTGCTCAAAGAGTGGTGGAGTTATCTGTTTCAGTGTTCCGAATGTCGCAGGTGCTCCGTATTCTGCCCGTATGGAATCGATACCGCCGAAATCACCATCATGGGACGTGAACTCCTAAATCTGCTGGGATTGAATATCGACTGGATTGCAACACCGGTTGCCAACTGTTACCGGACGGGCAACCATTTGGGTATTCAACCGCACGCTTTTAAAGACATGCTCGAGTTTTTTCAAGAGGATATTGAAGAAATTACAGGGGTGCACGTAGAGCCTCAGTATAATAAAGTTGGCGCCGATATTCTTTTTATTACACCCTCCGGGGATGTGTTTGCAGATCCTGGCACATATACCTGCATGGGGTATATGTTGCTTTTTCATTTTCTGAAGGAAAAATATGGGTTTGATGTAACCTGGAGCACCTATGCTTCCGAGGGGGGTAATTTCGGCTTTTTTACATCGCATGAAATGATGAAGCGCTTGAATTCAAAAATGTATGCAGAAGCCAAACGGTTGGGCGTTAAATGGATTCTGGGTGGAGAGTGCGGTCACATGTGGCGGGTTATCAACCAGTACATGGATACGATGAACGGACCTGCCGATTTTCTGGAGGAACCGGTATCGCCCATTACCGGGACCAAATTCGAGAACGCAAAATCGACAAAAATGGTTCACATTACAGAATTTACAGCAGACCTGATTAAACACGGTAAGCTGGATCTTGATATGTCACGAAACGATAACCTCAAGGTGACATTTCATGACTCCTGTAATCCTGCAAGGGGTATGGGATTGTTGGACGAACCCAGGTATGTCATCAAAAATGTCTGTAATCATTTTTATGAAATGCCGGAAAACACCATTCGAGAGCAGACATTCTGCTGTGGAAGTGGTTCAGGTCTCAATGCCGGTGAAGATATGGAACTGAGAATGGCGGGGGGGCTTCCCAGGGCCAATGCGGTGAAATTTGTTCATGAGAGCAAAGGTGTCAACACGCTGGCCACTATCTGTGCAATAGACCGCGCCGCCTTGCCGGACCTTATGTCCTACTGGGTCCCGGAGGTTGAGGTTTATGGCGTACATGAGATGGTAGGAAATGCCCTGCTTATACCAGGTGAAAATGAGAGAGAGACAGACCTGCGCGGCGAACCGCTGGCGGGAATGGAGGCTGCAGATGAATGATAAGAAATTGGTCATCGCCGGTGTTGTCATATTTGTTGCTTTGATCGCCTTTCCGTTCTGGTTTAATATGGGCAAGGCTGCACCCGCACCCGAGTTAGTGCTTACCGAACATGCCAAAGCAGCCAATGATGGAAAGTGCGTCATGCCGACGGACTTTATGAAAGCAGAACACATGAAACTGCTGGATGTCTGGCGGCATTCGGTTGTGAGAAATGCACAGAGAACGTTCGTCAATACGAGCGGAGAAGAATTTAATATGAGTCTTTCCAGCACATGTCTGGATTGCCATTCGAATAAAGCCGATTTTTGTGACAGATGTCACGATTATGCGTCGGTGAGACCATACTGCTGGGATTGCCATATTGATAACCCGAAGGAGACAGAATAATGGAAGACAGCCGAAGACGCTTTCTTAAACTGGCC
>JAOZSO010000460.1:0-3178 GCA_029939655.1 Desulfobacterales bacterium | reverse complement strand
AATGATTACGAAATGCAGCACAACGCAGAAGTTGGGCTTTTTACGAGACCGTCAAATTTTATGTAAGCAACAGCTCAGAAAGGAGTAAAAAGAGAATGGCTGAAGAAACAATGGAAAACTTGAAGAAACCCCTGGATAAAATGACCGTAAAGGAACTTCGGGAAGTTGCCCTGGAATTGCCGGAGATAACCGGTGTTCATGGCATGAACAAGCCAGAGTTGCTGGCGGCTGTCAAGGAAGCCAAAGGAATCGAGGATGCACCTGTTAAGAAGATCTCTGCAGCCGTAGGGAGTGTTAAGAGCCGGATAAAAAACTTCAAAAAAATGCGTGAAGCAGCTTTGAAAGAAAAAAATGCAAAACTGGCAACCATTTACCGCCGCCGCATCTCACGGCTGAAAAAGAAATCGCGTCGGGTGGCCTAAAAGGTCGAATCAATCAATGAAAGAGCTGATTCAATCGTTTATTGCGGTACTTTCTACGGCTAAAGGATATTCCGAGAACACCTGCCGTTCTTACCGGAGCGATCTGCTCGAATTTGCGGACATTATTAAACGTGTCGGGCTTTCTGATAAGGCATTGCAAAGCATGTCCCAATCAGACACCCTGACCCCCGATGCTGTTACGGGAATTGCCATCAGGGGATATCTCGGGCATTTGCATCAACACTGCAAAAAATCGACAATTGCCCGAAAATTATCCGCTGTCAGGTCGTTTTACCGTTACCTGGTCCATCACGGGTATATTGATGTCAACCCTTCGGATGCGGTTCAGACACCGAAGCAGGATCAACCCATTCCTACGTATCTGCCTATTGATGATATGTTCAGGCTCCTGGCTTCGGTGAAGACGGATACACTGCTGGGTCTGCGTAATCGCGCCATGTTTGAAACACTCTACTCAACCGGTATCCGGGTGTCGGAATTGGCTGGACTGGATGTTCAGGATATCGATTTTCATGAACATGTAATCCGTGTAAAGGGCAAAGGCGGGCACGAACGAATGGTCCCCATCGGTAAAACAGCGCTTTCTTCCATCGAGGCCTACCGAAAGCAGATTGAAAGTAAAGACCGGGGTATACAATCTCAGGCAGAAGCGGTGTCGGGTGACCCGCTTTTTTTGAACAAATTCAACACCCGTCTTTCGGTTCGATCGATTGCCCGCATACTTGAAAAGACCACCCGGGAGTGCGGGATAGCCATCCCGGTATCACCGCATGCATTTCGCCACACATTTGCCACGCATATGTTAGATGCCGGTGCTGATCTGAGGGTCGTACAGGAGTTGTTGGGTCACAAGAGTCTGTCCACGACACAGAAGTATACCCATGTCAGCATCGACAGGTTGATGGAAGTGTATGATAAAGCACACCCCAGAAAATAGCTTGCACGGGCCGGAGGCTTTCATATGCTGCGTTACTAAGGGTTCGGAGTAAAGGACTACGCCTTGACTTCGGCTGAGCTCAGTCGATGCCCACCCTTAGATGCCTTGCCTATGGAAGCCTCCGACCCGTGCAAGACTATGTCTCTTAACTGTAAAATATGTCTCTTTTGGATTTGCGGCTCATGGTCTTTTTCGTGTTTTCGTGATAAAAAATCTTATTTATTAACTCGGCGACTAAATAACTGAGCTTTGTCATGCCGGACTTGATCCGGCATCCAGTGTCTTTCTGGATTCCCGCCTTCGCGAGAATGACAACCGTAGAGTATTTAACCACCGGGTTAATATGCGGTTATCTATATTAGAATTTAGAATTTGTTACGACCGAATATGCCCCAAAGGTCACCCTTTTGGGGTTTAATCAGTACCGGGTTCATTGGGCCCGGGTATTTACCGTGGAGGTGGAAAAAGAGATGACAAGTCAGGAACTGCGGCACAAAGCCGACGCCGTTATGATGCACACTTACAATCGTTTTCCCGTGGTTTTGGTAAAGGGTAAGGGGTGTATTGTTTGGGATATGGAAGGGCGCTCTTACAGGGATTTTATTGCCGGTATTGCGGTTTGCAATTTGGGGCACGCCCACCCAGTTGTTTCAGAGGCATTGCGAAAGCAAGCGGAGTCCCTGTGGCATGTATCAAATTTGTATTACACGGTACCCCAGACAGAACTAGCCGACTGGTTGACGGGTCATAGTTTTGCGGACCGTGTTTTCTTTTGCAATAGTGGCGCGGAGGCCAATGAGGCGGCCATCAAGTTGTGCCGCAAGTATTTCTATGACCGTGGTGAAAAAGAAAGATATCGCATTATTTCCATGACCCACTCATTTCATGGCCGGACCATGGCAGCACTCTCCGCGACAGGGCAAGATAAAATCAAAAAAGGGTTCGACCCGATACTGGATGGGTTTGACTTCGTGCCGTTTGATGATATGGATGCTTTGAAGCAAAAAGTGGGTTCATCTACGGCGGCAGTCATGCTGGAGCCTGTCCAGGGGGAGGGCGGCGTTCGGTGCCCATCGCCGGCCTACCTGCAAGCTGTTCGAAAACTTTGTGATGATACCGGAACACTGCTGGTGTTCGATGAAATCCAGACAGGTATGGGGCGGACCGGAAAGCTGTTTGCATATGAGCATTTTGGCATTGTGCCTGATGTCATGTCTCTGGCAAAAGCGCTGGGAAACGGCCTGCCTATCGGCGCGATACTTGCTACAGAACAGGTTGCATCGGCATTTTCCCCCGGGGCACATGCCACCACGTTTGGTGGGACGCCGATTGTTACGGCGGCTGCGCTCGCAGTCGTCAAGACCATGGAGGCGGAAAATATTGTAGCGCATGGTGCGCATGTGGGCTCCTATTTTAAAAAGAAGTTGCAATCGCTTCAGGAGAAACATCCGGTTATTGAAGATGTCCGGGGGTTTGGGCTTCTCATAGGAATGCAGCTGAAGATAAAGGGTGACGGCGTGGTGACGGCGTGCCTGGAAAAGGGTTTTCTGGTTAATTGTATCCAGGAGTCGGTCTTGCGGTTTGCGCCACCGCTTATCATCCAAAAGACCGATATCGATGCGTTGGTGGATTGTCTGGATGAAGTGCTTATGGAAATAACTATTTAAATCCGAAGCACGAAATTCGAAATCCTAAACGGTTCGACAGGCTCACCGCCCTGAGCAAGGTCGAAGGGCAATACCTAATGATCCAAATTCGAATGATCAAAACAAGACCTTGGAGATACAAGCTCAAGCAC
>JAOZSO010000057.1:0-12034 GCA_029939655.1 Desulfobacterales bacterium | reverse complement strand
GGCGGGCGACAGATTTAACCCGGAGGAATAGCGTGCTATTTTGAGGAGTTAAATCTTGGCGCCCAACGCCGATATCGCGAAAAAAGACCATTTGTGGATGGACACTAACTAATTCTCCACCACCATGACCCGGCGTAAACGTCTCTTCCAGAGATCAAACAAGAAATCCAGGAAAAACACACCTCCCGCAACCAGGATGATGGAAGCGCCGGAGGTCAGGTTATAAAAATACGCCAACCAAAGACCGCTGACCGTAAATATCACTCCCAGCAGACTCGATGCCAGCATCATCTGAGCCAGGGAATGGGTATACTTTTCCACGATAAAGGGAGGAATTGTCAAAAGGGCAATCACCAGGATAAGCCCTACGATCTGTATCAGCATGACAATTGCAACAGCCAGTATGCCGATCAAGGTGAAATAGAGCGTTTTGACCGGCACCCCGCGGATCTGCGCGAATTCTTCATCGTATGAAAAAGCAATCAGGCCCTGGTAATAGAATGTCACGAAACCGATCGTCACGAGACAGATCACCAGCATGATCGTCAAATCAAAGGCAGGGACCGTAAGGATACTGCCGAACAGATAACTCATCAAATCGACATTGTACCCCGGGGTCAGGTCCACCAAAATGATACCAAAAGCCATGCCCAGAGCCCAGATGACACCGATAATGGTGTCGGAACGATGCTTGAGTTTGATGCTGACCAGGGCCATAAGCATAGCAGCCCCCAGTGAAAAGCCAATGGTGCAGACCAGGTAGTTCCATCCCAGATAAAAAGCCAGTCCAATGCCGCCGTATGCAGCATGGGCAATGCCGCCGGATAAAAAAGCGATACGGTTGACAACCACCAGGGTGCCCATGACACCGCAGATAATGCTGGCCAGCAGGCCGGCCATCAGTGCATGGCGCATAAATTCAAACTGCAGGGCTTCGATCATACACGTCTCTTTCTCGCAAAAGCAGCTGTTTAGGCTATTAGACTGTTAGCGGCCTAATAGTCTAACAGCCTATCTACCTAATCAGTTTTATGGTCCTTCAACACCCGATGCGGCAGTCCATGAGCTACCAGCTCCACAGGACAGACCTCTTCCACCGTGCATGGATACATGATTTCCAGCATATCACCGGTAATTTCAGCGTGATTGTGATAGTGCAGATGCCTGTTGACACACGCCACGCTTTTAACATGTCTCGAAATTGCCAGCAGATCATGGCTGACCATCAGAATTGTCATCTCCGTGTTAAGTGACTCCAGTAATCTGAAAAAATCGGCTTGACCTTTGGAGTCGATACTGGCGGTGGGTTCGTCCAGAAGCAACAGCCGGGGTCTGGTAACAAGAGCTCTCGCAATGAATATCCGCTGGCGTTGTCCTCCCGACAATTCACCGATCTTCGTATCTGCAAATGCTTCCATTTCCATGTGTTGCAGGGCTGCTATCGCCTCTTGTCGATCCTTTGATGGATTTCGCCGCCATCGTTTCTCCGGCATCAACTTGCCCATCAAGACCACATCTATGGCTGTTATGGGAAAATTCTGATTGATGTGAACATCCTGCGGTACATAACCGATAAGATAAGAGGCTTTTTTGGGCGGTCGGTCAAATAGTTGTATCTTCCCTTTCGAAGGCGTCAGGAGACCCAGGATCAGTTTCAGCAGTGTGGTCTTCCCACCGCCGTTGGGACCGATCATGGCTACAAAATCCCCCTCGTAAATCTTCAGATTCACATTTTCCAGAACAACCTGACCGTTGTAAGAAAATGCCACCTTATCGATATCGACAATGCTTGATGTCATATCAAGTACCCTGCATGCTTGTTTATTGTGTTCCTTGTGTTCGTCGTGTTTATTGAGTTGTCCTCGGCAAACAGTATTCAGCTTTCAACACACCGCTATTTAGCAACCCAAGGAACACAATAAACCCAATGAACGCCCTTATCCTCCAACCCTTGTATCACCCTCGAACCCTTGGACCCTTCATTTGGCCGACTCCATTGCCTGCCGAAATTTTTCGGCAACAGCCCGAAGATTTTCCGCCCAGTCCAAAGCAAGTGGGTCGGCCCATGCCACCTGAGCGCCAATTTCTTTAGCCACCTGCTCAGCAATCTTTGCAGATGCCTGCGGTTGTAAAAACAGAACTTTTATACGATGCTTGCGTGCATTTGTAATCAGCGCCTTGAGTTGAGCCGGTTTGGGTGTCTTGCCCTCCATTTCCACAGGAATCTGTTCCAGATGATAGGTGTCGGCAAAATAGCCCCAGGCCGGGTGAAATACCATGAAGCGTTGTCCGTGGTGCGGTTTGAGCAAACGCCTCAGCTCTTTGTCCAGTTCCAGAACCTGCAGAATAAACGTTCGAAAATTCGTTTCATAGGCTGAACCATTCTCTGGATCGATATCCTGTAAAGCAACCAAAATAGTCCGCGCCTGCAGTATCACCAGGGGCGGCGACAGCCATACATGGGGGTCAGGGATAGCATGCTGGATGGTCTCTCCGGCATTATGTAAAATGGTTCGCCCGCCGTCGTGCTGTTCTTTCTCTTCATGGGAGTGAAAGGAAGCCATGGCCCGTTTTTGAATGCCACGATCCATCGGGACGACCCGCAGGCTTTTATTGGAGGCAACAATCTTCTCCAGCCAGACAGCCTCAAACGGCACTCCCATTGAGAAATAGATCTTTGCCTTTGCGATAGCTGCCATTTGGCGGGACTTGGGCTCATATGTGGTCGGACTGGCACCCGGAAGTACCATAACCTGAACATCCACATGCTCCCCCCCGACCTGTTCTACAAAATACCGCTGTGGAAAAATGCTGACAAATACCGGCACTTTTGCCAGGGCAGCAGATGGCAAAACACAAACGAGCAACCAAACCAGTGTCGCAACCTGTCGAAAATGATAATGCATAACGTCTAAGACTATGGCAGAAAGCGCCGGAATGCAACCCGCAATAAAATCGGGGGAACGATTTTATCGAACGCGGCCTTGTCGCTTTTTTTCTTTTTGGGTATAATTGTGGGACACAACATTAGAAGCGGACTGAGCAACCGATCTTGATAACATCCGAGTGCCAGTTAACCTCGTTCAGCCGTGTTTTAACAACGGTATCGTTTGACAGAAACAGTTTGTCAACACCCTCTTCGGTGGACCATTCCTCTGTTTCATATCCAAGCATTACCGACCATCTGTCACTCAGGCGTAAACAAACACCCAGGCTGGCAACCATGCCGGTTCCATCAGCTTCATGTTCAAAGCTATTGGGGTGCTTAAAGTCATCACGCAGATTCCAATCCGCCTCTGCAGAATAGTCTGCCCAGTGATACTCCCAAGTGGCATAAAATGAAATCGGCGGCAGGGTCTTTGCAAATTTTTCAGTCTCCAGAATCATCTCAAGCCCTATCCATGGGCCCTGCCAACTGGCATCGTAGGTGCTGTCCAGGCCCCCAAACGACCCCAGGGGCGGCCCGCCTGCCCAGGTTCTGGCCTGGTACCCGTCCCGCATGGTGAGATACTGCCGGTGATATGAATATCCCACGAGCGGTATAACACTGCAGGATTCCGAAATGAGTCGGAATCTGTAACCAACCCCAAGCAGGGTGTCCAGGGTGTGCCCCTGGTCTGCATCATTAATTGACCGGGAGAATTCCTCTTCACGGTTGTCTGCAGCATAGTCAGAATCCCGGTTGTCGCCATCGACAATCACACCGTAGTTTATCGATCCTTTTAAAATAATAGATTTGTTCAGATTTACCCGCGTATCCAGGTGGAATTCGTGGATAAGAAGATCCTTCCATTTCAACTCGGATAGAACATCGGGATTGTTGCCCTGGATATCCCCGGCAATATTCCAATCCAGACTGTCTCGCCGATAACCGTAACCCGCTTCAATTTCAATTGCTTTCGGCCGCCTATCCTTTTCCTGATTTTTAACGGATGAGGGCGTATGTGGCAAAGCCGGTGCTGCCGATGACACGGAAACCTGAATGGCCAGCAGAGTGCATACCAGTGAAGTTGCCAGAAACAACTGTCTTCCTTTGCCCGCCGGCAGGCAGCAACTATTTTGAAACCTCATGAATAATCCAGTCTGGAATAACATATAGAGCACAATAGGAAATCGAACAAGTTGCCTTTTCAAACCAAATAACATAGATATACAGACGATGCCATGAAAACATTCAACAATGCCTATCACACATCTGGAATGCCTCGATCCCGCTGGGAAGCGCCATCGGCATTGCACTGGGAGGAACTGCAATAACTGGTATCGGCTTATCCTGTGGAGAACCAAACACAAAACACAGCACACTACCCACTATAGCAACCCAACAAACACAATGAACTCAACAAACCCAATGAACCCAATGAACCCAACAAACTCCGACAAACAGATAGGTGCTTTTTTCGATTTTGACAAAACACTCATCGAAGTGGAAAGCGGCAGGATCGGATTCAAATACCTCTACAAAATCAAAGAAATCCGATTGTCTTTCTTGCTGAAGGTTGCCATAACCAATTTCTTTTACGAACGCGACTGGATATCCGACACACAGATGGCTCGTATCATGCTCACGTTCTACAAAAACAGGGACATCAGGCCACTGGAAGACGGCGCTGAAGAATTCTACCACACCTACCTGAAGCCACACATTGCAACCAACATCCTGGAGCGGGTTCGAGAACACCAGGACGCCGGGCACATCCTGGTCCTGGTTTCAGCCTCGCTTCGATACATGTTGAAGCCCGTCATCCAGGACCTGGGATTCCATCACCTTCTTTGTACCGATCTCGAAATAGCTGGTGATGGCAGTTTGACCGGAAGGACTGACGGCCCCGTCTGTATAGATCAACACAAACGTGTGGCCGTCAAGAACCTGGCCCATGAAAAGGGCATCCGTCTCAACCGGTCCTATGCCTACGGCAATCACCACTCGGACATTCCCATGCTCGAAACGGTTGGCAACCCAACAGCCGTCGAACCGACTGCGCCGCTAAAAAAGAAGGCTGTCGAAAACGGATGGCCTATTCTATCCTTCAGGTAATCGCTGTGTTGCAACTTCCGCCATCCGGCTTTTGTTCGCGGTAGGAATGCTCTGCCGGCAGAAAAACATTATTGCATATCAGCATGGTATTCCTGCAGAGACCTCACTTGTGGCACACCATCACGGCGCGCTGCAATGCCCTTGGCTGCCGCTACAGCCGCTGCGGTCGTCGTAATATATGGTACCTTATATTTGATGGCGGCTTTGCGGATACTTGAACTGTCCTGCACACTCTTTCGCCCGCTGGGCGTATTTATCAGAAGATCGATGGTCTCGTTCTTTATGGCATCCACAAGATCCGGTCTTCCATACCCCAGTTTGCGTAAGGGCGTATTTTCAATGCCTCGCTCTTCCAGAAAATAGTGTGTGCCTTCTGTTGTCATGATCTTGAAACCCAGTTCTTTAAAAAGTCTGACGGCTTCCAATGCCGCACTTTTGTCTCGATCGGCAATGGTAAACAGCACGGATCCTTCTAAGGGCAGTGGGGTCTGGGTAGCTTCCTGGGCTTTAAAAAATGAGCGGCCATAGGAATGGGAAATACCTAAAACTTCACCGGTAGATCTCATTTCCGGCCCCAGAAGCGGATCAACCTCGGGAAACATGTTGAAGGGGAAAACCGCCTCTTTAATACCGTAATGGGTTATTGGTTGATGCTTCAGCCCAAGGTCCCCGATGCGTTTACCAAGCATGACCTGCATGGCAAGCCTTGCCATGGAGATGTTACAAACCTTGGATACCAGAGGTACGGTCCGCGATGCACGGGGATTGGCTTCCAGCACATACACCGTATTTTCAAATATCGCGTATTGAATATTCATCAGCCCGACAACATTGAGTTCGATGGCAATTTTACGTGTATATTCGCTAATCGTTTCGATGTGTTTCGGCGCTATGCTCAGCGGCGGAATAACACATGCCGAATCACCCGAATGTATGCCTGCCAGTTCAATATGCTCCATTACGGCCGGCACGAAAGCATCCGTACCGTCGGATATTGCATCGGCTTCAGCCTCGATGGCATTATCCAGAAATTTATCAATGAGAATCGGCCTTCGAGGAGAAATCTCTACCGCTGCATCAAGATAAAATTTAAGGGATTTTTCATCCTGCACCACTTCCATACCACGGCCCCCCAGAACATATGAAGGCCTGAGCATTAAAGGATATCCTATCCTGTCAGCGATTTTCTGAGCCTCATCCATGGTACTGGCCATGCCGGACTCCGGCTGGGGAATGTCCAGCTTACGCATTATGAACCGGAAGCGATCCCGATCTTCCGCCAGATCGATGGTTTCAGGCGAGGTACCTATTATCTTTACACCCAGTTCCTCCAGTTCAGTGGCAATTGTCAGGGGCGTCTGTCCCCCGAACTGGACAACAACACCTTCGGGTTTTTCCTTTTCATAGATACTCAAAACATCTTCAACGGTAAGCGGCTCAAAATAGAGTTTGTCCGATGTGTCGTAATCCGTAGATACGGTTTCAGGGTTGCAGTTAACCATAATTGATTCATAACCTGCATCGCGGATGGCCAGTGCAGCATGCACGCAGCAATAATCAAACTCAATGCCCTGACCAATACGGTTGGGCCCACCACCCAGAACCATTATTTTTTTACGATCACTCACCGGAACCTGGTCCGGCGCATTGTAGGTGGAAAAGTAATAGGATGCGTTTTCAACACCGCTTACAGATACCGGTTCCCACGCTTGATGCATGCCCAATTCCTTTCTCTGTTCACGGATTTGCTTTTCCGGCAGGTTGAGCAACATGGATAGATAGCGATCTGCAAAACCATCTTTTTTGGCTTGAATCAGCAGATCATCGGGCAATGCCTGATCCTTGCAGCCTAATATTTTTTCCTCTAGTTCGACCATCTCTTGCATCTGCTCAAGAAACCAGGGTTTGATATGGGTCTTTTCATGTAGTTTCTTTACCTCTGCACCTTTGCGCAGGGCTTCATACAATAGAAACTGACGTTCGCTGGTGGCACAGTCCAGCCGGCCCATGAGTTCTTCCAGCGACAATGTATTGAAATTTTTTGCGAACCCAAGACCGTACCGGTTGATTTCAAGGCTCCGAATCACTTTCTGGAAGGCCTCCTTATATGTTTTCCCCAGACTCATGGCCTCACCCACCGCCCGCATCTGGGTGCCCAATTTATCTTCAGCCCCATCGAATTTTTCAAATGCCCAGCGGGCAAATTTAACAACCACATAGTCACCTGAAGGCGTATATTTCTCCAGGGTTCCATCCCGCCAGTAAGGTATTTCATCCATGGTCATACCACCGGCGAGTAGAGAAGAAACTCTCGCGATGGGAAATCCAGTCGCCTTGGATGCCAGGGCGGAAGAACGGGATGTGCGGGGGTTTATCTCAATAACAACGACACGGCCGGTCTTTGGATCATGGGCATATTGAACATTGGTTCCACCAATCACCTCAATCGCCTCAACAATGTTATAGGAATATCGCTGTAAACGTTCCTGAAGTTCCGGGCTAATGGTCAACATGGGGGCCGTACAGAAGCTGTCACCGGTATGAACGCCCATGGCGTCGACATTTTCGATAAAGCAAACCGTTACCATCTGGTTCTTCGCATCTCGAACCACTTCCAGTTCGAGCTCCTCCCAACCCAGGACCGATTCTTCAACCAGGATCTGATTGACAAGACTCGCTGCCAGACCGCGAGGGGCAATAACGCCTAATTCCTCAATATTATAGACCAGACCACCACCGGTGCCCCCCATGGTATAGGCCGGACGAATCACAACCGGGTAACCCAGATCCTCTGCCGCCGCCTCGGCCTCTTCAATCGTATTGGCCGTCTTGCTGCGTGGCATATCGATACCCAGTTTTTCCATCGTAGATTTAAACGCCAGACGGTCTTCACCCCGCTCTATGGCATCCACATTCACTCCGATCATCTCTACACCATATTCTTCCAATACGCCTGTTCGACTCAGCTCAGAAGACAGATTCAAGCCTGATTGTCCTCCCAGGTTGGGCAGAAGTGCATCGGGTCGCTCCTTGGCGATAATCTGCGTCAGAATTTTCAAGTTCAGCGGTTCGATGTAGGTCACATCGGCCGTACCCGGATCGGTCATGATCGTCGCCGGATTGGAATTAACCAACACAATTTCATATCCCATGGATCGCAGTGCTTTACATGCTTGTGTGCCGGAATAGTCAAATTCACATGCCTGTCCGATCACGATGGGACCCGATCCGATGATGAGAATCTTGTGGATGTCATCTCTTTTGGTCATGATCTCTCCTTTAAGAAGTCTTTGAAGCTTTTTCTTTTTTTAATTTTCTTTTTTCTTTTATGCTGCTTTGTGCTTTTTTCTTTTCCTGTGGTTTTCTTTTGTCTTTACCTTTTGCCATTTCAAACCTCCAATCGTAATAGTATCTCCCACCTAAATTGGGAGAAAGGGTTCATTCCGTTTCTTCTATCTGTGCCGTATAGAAATTTGACTCATCATTGCTTTCTATCCAAACGATAGGAGCTTCACCCATAAAATTGTCTATGGATCCGCATTGTAAGGCAGTCAACAGCAGTAGCTCCATATCAAAAGAAAAACGCTTGTCAGTCATTTGATCCAATACATATTTTAAAATTTCGGTTTTAAATGCCTTGAAGCCGCATTGGGTGTCTGTGATTTCACCAAGTTGCGGTAAAAGTTTAGATCGAATAAAATGACGAAACACCAGCATCAAGCGATCGTGATCGGTCACTCCCATGGCACCTTTTGGGGTACAGTATACGCCACCGGCAGAATATCGAGTCCCAATGGCACACATCCTGTTTGACTCTTCAAGTTGGTGCAACAATAGACCGGCCTGAGCAATGTTTGTAGACAAGTCAGAATCGGTAAAAAAAACAATGTGATGGTCATTGTCATGGTGTTCTTGGATAGCCGACCACATCCCGTATTGAACGGCACCTCCTTTTTGACTGTCCGATGGTGTGTTCAGGTCTTTAGTTACCGGAGTTCCTTTTTCAATTCCGTCAGCTAAGAACAGCACGCGTACATTCTTATATTTCTCACGTTGAATAATTTCCGCCGCAATCTCACCGCTTTTTTCAGGACAGCCATCATCAACAAAAATGAGTTCCCATTCTTTATCCTTTTCGCCCTCGAACAGCCATTTTAGCTGAAACACTTTTCGCCTTAAAAAATCCTCTCCGAACGGATGTTCCTTTTTAGTTCGAACACGGTTGTGCTCTTGATACATCGCAACAACAAAACTGCTAAAAATCGGCCCTGAAATTAATTGTAATGATTTTTTAGATAACGCCAGTTTCAAAGCGAGATGAAGAATAACAGGATATTTTCGCTGCTCGGCGATAATACGGGCGTTAATGCTTCTCAGATCCTCCTCCAATGGATAAAGATTCAACAAAAGTTCTGAAACACCAAAAGCCCGCCTTTCCTGTTCAGAATCAGTCAAGTCCATCGAGAGTGGCATATCTTTTGTGGTTTCAAGTACTTTGTCCCATCGCTTGTCACTCTCTGTAAGCTTCTTAAGATTCTCCAGCGAAAATGTCTGTCTAAATAGAGAATCATCTTCTGTGCTGAACATTGCCGGGATCCCAGCCATCATCCGATGAAATTGTGACTCCTTCAAATTTTCAATAAATGCAGCGAAATCCGACGTGTCGGGTGTAATTCTAATCATCCTCTGTTCGTATTTTCGATATAAATCGGCGATGTTTTTCATCATTTTTAAATAACTATCCATGCAGTCACTCCTTATATTCAGACTCGCTCGTCAACCCCGCGGCCCCGATAGACCGGGTACGTCCGGGCGATATAAGACCAGCACCGTTCGACAGGGCAGATAAAGATCCAGCCCGCTCTCCGGGCGACCTTTACCGGGCCCGGCTTCGTAAACACATTCCCGGGCATCATCCAGTCTGCCATGGCCACCATAGCTTCGATTGTCGCTGTCGAAAACCCAATCATATCGACCGGACGGGAGATAAAAGAAATAATCGGAAAAGGATTCCTCCGGGTGGAAGTTGAACAAAAAAACGAGTCGATTTCTTTCAAATGCGATGATTTTATCGTCATTATGGGTGTGAACCAGACGTATAGGGCTGTCGAACAAGGTATAGGTTTTGGCAAGCCGGATCATGTCACGATCAAAATGAGCCAGTTGTGAATATTTCAGATATGGATCATCCATCAGGTGCCACTGTCGGCGCGCATAAATATAAGACCAGTTGTTTTCCCTACGGGGAAAATCGATCCACTCGGGATGGCCGAACTCATTACCCATAAAATTCAAATAACCATCCCCGGCCGTGGCAAGAGTCAGCAGGCGAATCATCTTGTGAAGTGCCATGCCCCGGTTGATGATGAGGTGGTTGTCCGACACGCTCATGTGGTGGTACATGGCATCACCCATGAGGCGAAATATCAGGGTCTGGTCACCCACCAGCGCCTGGTCATGAGATTCGGAATAGCTGATGGTTTTTTCTTCGGATCTGCGATTGGTCAATTCGTACCAGAGATGGTCCATGGGCCATTCTTCATCCCGGGTGTCTTTTGTCAGCTGGATCCAATAATCCGGCACCCCCATGGCAAAACGATAGTCGAACCCCACACCCCCTTTTTCTACCGGGGAAGCAAGCCCGGGCAGACCGCTCACATCCTCTGCGATGGTTATGGCTGCGGGAGCCAATTCGTGAATCAAACCATTTGCCAACGTGAGATATATGAGCGCTTCATCATCTATATCGTTATTAAAGTAGTCATCATAACTCGTGAAGGCATGACTCAGGCCATGGTGCAGATAGAGCATGCTGGTGATGCCGTCGAATCGAAATCCATCCAGATGATAAACATCGAGCCAGAACCGGCAGTTGGATAGAAGAAAGTGGAGCACCTGGGGTTTAGCGTAGTCAAAACAACGCGAATCCCAGGCCGCGTGACGACCACGTGGACCCGCGTGGAAATACTGACAGTCTGTTCCATCAAAACGACTGAGGCCCTCCACTTCATTCAACACACTGTGGGAATGAATCAGGTCCATGATCACGCGCAGCCCGGCACCATGGGCTGTATCGATGAGCATTTTGAGATCTTCCGGAGAGCCAAAACGTGAAGAGGCCGCAAAAAAGCTCGACACCTGGTAACCGAACGAGCCGTAATAGGGGTGTTCCTGCAGACCCATTAACTGGAGTGTATTGTACCCCGCCTTGACGATCCGGGGAATGACATTTTCTGCAAATTCACGGTAGGTCCCGGTTTTGGCTTCTTCCTGGGCCATGCCGACATGCGCCTCGTAAATGAGTGGCGACTCCGAAAATATTTCCGGCACATGGTGCTGCCAGTGGTATGGATTTTCAGGGTGCCACACCTGGGTGTTGAAGATCAGGGTTTGTTTGTCCTGAACCACTCTTCGGGCATAAACCGGAATCCTGTCTCCGGCGCCTCCCGGCCAATGAATCCGGAGGCGGTAATGATCCCCATGGGTTAATTCCTGCAACGGCAGACGGAGCTCCCAGTCTCCGTTTTTGTTGATACGTTTCAGAGCATAAGTAGGCCGTTCCTCCCAGTCGGTCATGTCCCCGACAAAAGAAACAGCCTCTGCATTGGGGGCCCACTCCCGGAAAATCCATTCACCATGGCTGACATGCAGGCCATAGTAGGTATGCCCCGAAGCAAAGTCAGCCAGTGTCATTTTGTTTTTGACCAGGCGGGTCTTTGTTTCTCCTACCCTGACAAGTCTTCTCCGAATGACATCCTGGTAGGGTTCCAGGAAGGGATCCTGCTTCAGTAGGTGCTTGAGTTGTAGATCGATGGTTGTTTTTTCCGTATGCATGATCAGGTTGTTTTTAACCTTTGGACGTAAGCTATAAAATGAACATCGAACATCGAACATCGAACGTCCAACATCGAATGTTGAATTTGAAAGATGAAGAAACAGACGTTCGTATTAAACCGTAACAACAAGCGCTAACCCCGTGGCAACTCGACTTATCTT
>JAOZSO010000459.1:0-3196 GCA_029939655.1 Desulfobacterales bacterium | reverse complement strand
CTATCCCGCATGGTGACATGGATACCGATGCCTGTAAATTTACCCTCGGTATCGATCCGTAATTCCTCATAAGCTTCCGGTGGAAGCAGAGCGGAGTGTGGGTCTAGGCTACCGACCATTCCCTGAATCGCTTTTTCTATGAGGTCCTTTGGTTCTACAGGGTCCACATAGTTTTTTTGTATAATTTCAATAACGTCTGAAAAAATTTTCAAGCCCTTGTATGTTTCGTCGCTATCAGCAGAGAGCCTGTGATAAAAACCTGCCCCCGCGGTCGAGAAAACAATGGTCACGACAAGAACGAGCCACAACTTGGTGCGGCCATATCGGTTACCTGTCATTACAACTCCTTTTATCCCTTGTTGATCCAAGGGGACGGATCGATGGGTTTGCCATGATAGCGGACTTCGAAATGAAGACCGGGTTTTGCCATGGAACCGGTATCGCCGACCGTGGCGATAACCTCCCCCGCTTCAACGGGATCTCCTTTTTTCTTAAAAAGCTCTTCGGCATGCGCATAGAGGGTGTAATAGTGATCTCCATGATCGATGATGATCATGTTGCCATAACCTTTGAACCAGCTGGCATAAAGGGTTCTACCCTTGTATACGGCGAGTATGGGCTCCCCTCTTTCAGCGCGGATATTTATACCGCTTCTGAAATTAACGAGGTTGAATTCCGTGTTTGTATAAGGTCCGAATAATTCGACTATCTTACCGTTTACCGGCATGATTAGCAACCCCTTTAAGTCTGTAAAGGCATGTGGCGACGAATCAGCATAGGGTTGCTTTCCAGGGTTTTCTTTTTTAAAATCGCTGAAGGTTGTGTTCAAGGCCTCTGCTGATCGCTTCAAAGATTTAATCGCGGCCAGAGTCAGCGCTTTTTGGTTGCGAATTTTTTTCAAGATCTGAGTTCTTTTTTGTCGTTTCTGCGTCAGCTCCTGAATTTTAGCATTCAATCGTTTTTCGAGGGCATTTTTTTTCTTTTTTTGTGCATCCAGATTCCGGCGAACCAAAGAAAGTTCATTCTGGTTCTTCTGCAGCGTTTCGAGAACTATTTCATCCTGATACAGGATCTTTTCCAATGCGATTTTTCGATGAAAAAAATCATAAATCGAATCTGTAGAGGCCAGTAGGTTGAATTTTCCGAGCTGATTCAATTTGTAAAGGGCAACGATGCGTTGGGAGGCATATTTTTCATTTTTCATTATTTTTTTTGAAAACGCCTTGGATCTGTGGCTGTTTTCGTTAATCCGTTGATCTATCTTGAGGATGTCTTTTTGAATAAGAAAAACCGTCTGCCTGGCATCATTGAGGCCAAAGTTCAGGTTTTCCAGTTCCGAAATAACCCTGGTTTCTTTTTCTGTAATCGATACGATATCTTTTTTGTGAGCGTCGATCTCCTCGGGCTGCACCAAAAGAGGACTGGAAAATAAGCCGGCCATCAAGAGAAAGGAAAGCACAAGAACCTTTGCCGTTGAGCGCAGAGTGAAATACCGGGCTTGCAAAACGTTTATGGGAAAGAAATGCATTAGTTTTTTAAAAACTGTTTAAGAGACAGATAACAACCGAGCCACCCCACCAGCATGCTGCCGCCAACAAAAAGGAAAAATTGCCCGATGGATAGAAACTTAATCTCCAGAAATCCTATTGACAAACTAGCGTGAAATTTTGACAACACAAAATGATAAGCGGCAAACAGGGTCGCCAGTCCGGCAATGCTGCCAAGAGCACTAAGAATGAGTCCCTCGATATAAAAGGGTGCCTTGATGAAGCTGTTGTTCGAGCCAACCAGTCGCATGATTTCGATTTCTTCTTTTCTGGAGTACAGAACGAGTCGAATGGTGTTGGCGATGATGAACAGGGTTGCAATTAAAAAAAGTCCTCCCATGGCATATCCGACGAACTTGAACATATTGATGATATAAGAGAATTTTGCAATCCAGTGCTGACCATACTCTACTTCTTCCACCTGGGGTAGTGACTTAATTTTTTCGGCAAGCGCCGCTACTTTTTCCAACTCACGTGATGCATCGGTGATGCGAATCTCAAAAGCGTCAGGCAAGGGATTTCTCTTGAGATTTTCAAACAGGGAAGAATGGTGCCTCATCTGGTCTTTCAGGCGTTTGAGGGCGGTCTCTTTGGAAATAAAGTGGATTTCCTGCACGTTTTCTATCTGCTGAATCTGGTAGCGCAGGTCCAGTCGGTTGGCTTCGGTCGCTTGTGGTTCAAGGTATACAAGGACGCGGATTCCTTTTTTCCATGAATTCAATAACGCATTGGTATTAATAAAAAAAAGAGCAAAAGAACTGACAATTAAGATCGAAAGACCAATGGTCACAATGGTTACAGTGTTTAGGAATCGGTTGCTCAAGATATCTTGTAAGGCTTTTTTGAAGAAAAGCGTTATCATATTTTTCCGTTCAGGATAAAGACAGCTTAAACCTGGAGATGCCCCTGCTTCAGATAGATTATGCGATGCTTGGTATTACGAATCAACTCCGTATCGTGTGTCGCAAAGAGGACTGTCGCTCCTCGGTTATGGAATGTCGTAAGGAGTTCGAAAATATTTTCCGATGCCTCTGCGTCGAGGCTTCCTGTTGGTTCATCGGCCAGGATTATTTTGGGTTCGCCGACAACGGCCCGGGCAACCGCCACCTTTTGTTGCTCACCACCCGATAGGCCAAGAGGAAAGGCTCGCTGGCGGTCTTCCATTCCAACGGTTCTTAAAACACTATGAACTTTTTTTTGTATGAATCGCTGACTCAAGCCCCTTGCTTCGAGTACGAGCGCGACATTTTGAAATACCGTTTTTCCTGGAATCAGCTTGTAGTCCTGAAAAATAATGCCCAGTTTTCTTCTCAAGACATGCGCACGACTCTTTGATATTCTGGCCAGATTCATACCATCGATCAATACCTGGCCTTCTGTTATGCTTTCCCCAAGGTAAAGGAGTTTTAACAGGGTGGATTTTCCTGCACCACTGGGACCGGTAAAAAAAACGAACTCGTTCTTGAATACATCCAGCGTAATATGATTCAGAGCGGGTTTTGAGCCATAGTGCTTGCTGACATTGAAGATTCGAATCAGTGCAGTGTCCGCAGTTTTCATTCAAAAGAGTCCTGGCCCATCTCTCGATACAAAGAGGCTTTGGCGATTTGGAAATCATATAATGCGCGGTAATAGTTGTTCATGGTTCT
>JAOZSO010000056.1:10166-12060 GCA_029939655.1 Desulfobacterales bacterium | reverse complement strand
CCCTCGATCCGCAAGAGATCGGTGCAGATCAAGATAAAAATCGCTCAATTCAGGTACAAGTTATCCAGAATGGGGTTATGACAACCACAACAACATCCATCAAGAACCGGCTGAAAGCATTCTTTATCCGGATTAAAGAACTCCAGGGAGATCCCCGGTATATAGCCATGGGAATGGCCATCGGCGTTTTTGTAAGCATTACGCCGACCATACCTTTCCACATGGTTATCGCCGTAGCGCTGGCGTTCCTTCTAAAAGGCAGCAAACCCGCCGCAATTATCGGCTCATTCTTCGCCAATCCTATAACCATACCTTTTTTCTACGTCGCCGGTTTTAAGGTGGGAACGTTCATTTTGAACAAGCCCATACCATTCGATGTTAAATTCGAGTCGTTTACAACATTAATGTCGCTGGGTCTGGATGTAACCATCGCCATGATCGTGGGAAGCGCTGTTCTGGGTATCCTGCCGGCTATCACCGCTTACATCCTGACCTACCGCGTTATGACCACCGTGCGCGAGAAGGCAAGGAAAAGGAGCCAGAGTCCGAGAGTTCAAGGGTTCGAGGGGCAAGAAACGCAGGGTTCGAGGGTCCAAGGGTCCGAGGGTCCGTGAAGATAGTAAAGTCATTTGCTTCGCAAAGAACGCTGCGCTGTAATTTGTGGTCATTTACTGCGTGTCATTGATCGTAGCTAAAAGCTATCAGCTTTAAGCAACAATAAATTACGCCCGCAAGGGCTAATATCGCACGAAGTGTAAATTACAGCCGAAGGATAAATGTCGTACAAAGTGCAAATGACAGCGTAGCTTTTTTTGCAAGATAAATAGCCATGACCTCACCATCCATACTAATGAAAACCTGGAACCTGCGCGCCAAAAAGGAGATGGGGCAAAATTTTCTGGCAGATCGAGGCACTGCAGATAAAATCGTTGCCCGATCCGGTATTACAGCAGGTGATGTTGTTCTCGAGATCGGAGCCGGGCTCGGATCCCTGACACTTCCCATAGCGCGCGCAGCCAGGAAGGTATATGCCATTGAGAAAGATAGCGCTCTCCTCCCCCCCCTCAACAATGAACTCCTGGCATCCGGCGCAGATAATGTTCTCTTGATAAACGATAATATCTTATCGCTGGACCTAACATCCATTGCCCGCACCGAACAGCAATCCCTGGTGGTTATGGGAAATATACCCTACAATATCTCATCCCAGATTCTTGTTCAATTGATGTTGGCCAGACACCACCTCAAAAGGGCGGCCCTGATGTTTCAAAAAGAACTGGCCCTGAGGGTCATGGCTACTCCCGGATCAAAAGCCTATGGGCGTCTGGCCGTGATGGCAGGCTATTGTTCTACAGTGAAGGTGATTACAGAGGTCAAGGCTGCCTGTTTCTTTCCAAAACCGAAAGTAGATTCCCTGGTTATAGGCATTTCCTTTAAGGATCATGCAGAACCTTCTGCCGCAGACGAGTCATTCCTTTTTAAAGTCGTCAAAGCATCATTTTCAAAACGACGCAAGACACTTAAAAACGCGCTATCCGGTCCTATTCTTCAGATCGATGCCGCCACGGCTGCCGGAGAACTTGTAGCGGCAGGCATCGACCCCATCCGCCGCGCAGAAACATTGACCGTTGAGGAATTTGTGAATTTGAGTAATCGATTTTACAAGGCCGGTTACAGGTAGGCCTTCGGGTGTCATTTAGCCTTCGGCTGTCATTAACACTTCGTGTGACATTTGCACTTCGTGCGATATTAGCCCTTGCGGGCGTAATTTGCACTGCGTGCGATATTTGTCCTTCGGACGGAATTTGCACTTCGTGCGATCTTTGCGCTGCGCGCGTTATTTATTGTTGCTTATAGCTGTTAGCTCGTGGCTTTCCTAAAACCTAAAACGTAA
>JAOZSO010000056.1:0-10066 GCA_029939655.1 Desulfobacterales bacterium | reverse complement strand
ATTTATTGTTGCTTATAGCTGTTAGCTCGTGGCTTTCCTAAAACCTAAAACGTAACACCTAAAACTATCAATAACTACATTTCTTCCGCGATAGACACCGTTCGGTCCCCCAGCATATTGACATAACTACCCATCTCGTTGTCGTACCAGCCATATATGACCGCCTGGGTTACCGGAACCCTGATGATTGTCTTTTTCAACGAGGCCACCACGGTTGCGTCGAGTCCCGGCACCCGTTCGAGATCGATAGTCACTTCGGCCGTCCGTCGATGGGTCTCGTGCCCTTCGATAATGGCCGCAGCCCTGGGAACGCCCATGATATCCCCTGAAACATTCTGATTATCAGTGTAGTGGAGGTATCCGTTCGGATCGTTCTCTGCGGTCTGCCGGTAAACATCATTGATAAATTCTCTGCGTATGGGCTCGGTTGACAGCTCTTCCTGAAGATTAACCACCAGAATGATCAAGGATCCGGAGGCGGTGGGAATCCGAACCGATTCCGCGATAAACCCAATCTGCTCCATCTCGGGAATGACAAGCCTCAAGGCATTGGCAGCACCCGTGGTTGTCAAAATGATATTGTTCATGATGCTTCTGGTTTTACGCAGATCGGTTTTACCCTCTTTCGGCAGCCTGTCCAGCACTGCCTGGGACCCCGTTGCAGCATGGACGGTAGCCATGGATGCAGACAGGATGCGTTTGGGACCGAATGCATTCAACAACGGCTTTACCATGTGCGCCAAGCAGGTCGTTGTACAGGACGCATTCGATATAAGCCGATGCTTCCTCGGATCATAATCGTTGGCATTTATGCCCATGACCGTAGTGACAACATCTTCAGGCATGCCTGTGATCTTGTCTGCAATCTTGAAAGGCGCAGAGAGAATGACCTTGTCGGCCCCGGCATCCAGATGTCCTCTTGCCGACCCGTTGGGATGCTCGGCCGGCAGGGTCGGGTCGAGAAACCGGCCGGTGGTGTCAACCACCAGTCGGACATTTTCTCGGCGCCATCCGATATCGCGCGGGAGTCTGTCTGAGCGTAAAAATTTCACGCGTGTGCCGTCCATCACCATGGTGCCGGCATTTTCGTCAATATCTGAGATTACAGGAGTTGCGGCCTGTCCATAGAGGAAGGCGTGAAGCCGGCCATATGTGGAATCTCTTTCGGCATAGTGGGCAATATCCTGAAGGGAAGTTCCGGACTCGCGACCAATATTTACAACGATCTCTTTAAAGTATTTACGCGCGATATGATGCCACACTGTCAGTTTGCCGATTCTACCGAATCCAGCCACCCCCAGTTTCAAATCATTGGTGTTTGCACTGTCTTTTCTCATATCGCCTCCTGATCCCTTGGTTACAGCCGGGCAATTTCGGAAATTTCACGAAATGCTCGCGCTAGGATGTGTTGACCGTTAACGTCCCCAGGTACACCGACCCTTCACGCCCATCGATACTGATCCTGTCCCCCGATATCAGACGAACCTTTCCAAATGAACACACCTTCTCTTTTTCATCACACACCATATCGTTGCATCCCACGACACTTGTCTTCCCCAGTCGATGGGTGACCACGGCCGCATGAGACGTTACGCCGCCCCGGGAGGTCAGCAGCCCATCGGCAGCATAGACCTCCTTGATATCATCCGGCACCGTATCGCTTCTGACCAGGATCAAGGGTGTGTCAGGCTCCAACGAACGCCATTTACCGATTTCTTTCAGGGTAAACACGATCCGGCCGCTTATGGCACCACCACTCACGCCAATACCATGTCCCAGCATTCGGTCTTTATCGATCGTATCCAGGTTGCTGAAGGTCCTGGCCTTCTTCCGCTCACGTATACCCATATCCCGCGTCTGCAACAAGTATAAATCTTCTTCTTCGGGTCCTTCAAAAGTAAATTCCATTTCCTGGGGGCTCCACCCACGCCTTTCGATCAACTCGATTGCCCAGTTTTTCATGGTCAAGTAAATCTTCGGGAAATGGGTTTCCAGCGTAATATCGGTTTCCCGCATCTCGATGTCCTGCTGGGAAATCGAGATCGGTAATGTCGTAACCAGACCGGAAACCACGTCCTCTCCCTGGTTGCCGATGGTAAAATCACCCCATAACCGAAGACTGTCCCCAGACCACCTCGGGTTGTGTGTAAAAAACACGCCCGCGCCGGCCTGCCTCGACATGTTACCGAAGACCATGGTTTGCACCGTTACGGCAGTGCCCCAATCATCCGATATCCCCATGATTTTTCGATAGGTTCTGGCTCGGGGGGACTTCCAGCTTCCCAGGACGTTCCGGATTGTCTCATAGAGCTGTTCCAGGGGATCTTCCATAATTTTAACACCGGTGCCATGGATAAAACGTTTGTAGGATAAGGCCACCTTCCGCATCTGCTTGCCCGTCAGGTGCCTCTTGAGCTGAACCCCGGCCCGTCGTTTCAACTCACCGATAATGGCATCGAAATCATCCCGTTCCAGACCGAATGACATGCCGTAACACTGGAGAAAACGCCGATAACTGTCCCATGCAAACCATTCGTTGGCTGTCACCGCGGCGATTCCCTCAGTAATCTCCTCATTGATCCCTACGTTTAGAAATGTATCCATCATCCCGGGTTGGGAGATGGCCGATCCGCTCCTCACCGAAAAAAGAAGTGGGTTTCCCGGACTCCCAAAAGATTTTCCGGTCCGTTCTTCGATAGCCGATATCTGCTGCACCACCTGTTCCCTGAAATTATCTTCGGCAGGTTTATAGCTTTCGATAATTTCCCGGCACCGAAAAACCTCCGTTGTAATGATGAAGCCGGGTGGCACCGGCATGCCGTAATTGTTCAACTTCACCATATTCAACCCCTTGCTTCCCAGGTGAATGATACCGGAAACTCTCGGGCTGACGCCATGGATCAGAGCCATGGCATTTTTCGGATCATATAACAGGAGCTGTTGGAGCTGCTCATTGGGTAGCTTGTTGGCTTGCTGAAAGAGTGTGCTGAGAATGCGACTCAAAAAAAGATCCAGCTGCTGGATGCCGGTGGTCATCGCAATTCTATCACGGAAAAATATTTCAGAAATGCGGTGCTGCATATTCTCTTTTTCAGGCTCGCCGTTTGCCGGGAGATACTTTTTCATAACCTGGTTCGCAGATAATTTATCAATAATACCCATCAGATTTTTACCATGGATATTTCCGAAATGATCATTGATGATATTTTTTACCGCCTGGGCAAACCCTTTGAAAATATCCAGGTACTGCGTGAAAGTGAATCCCCTGGCCTCAAGGGAATGCGCCAGCATTTCAATCTGTCTTTCGACTTCGACTGAATGGATTCCCTCGATTTTGAGCGCCTTGTCAAAAAGCATGAGATGGTCATAAATCTGGTAAAATGTCGCTTTTGTAATCAGGCTCAGATCCGTACTTTCCACGAGTTCCTCGAAGAGGGTATTCACGAGAGACTCGAGTCGGAAGGTCAAACCCAGGGCGTCAAATTTCATCTCGTGATAGGAGCCGTACATGGAAGGAATATCGACGGTAAAATGTCTCTTTTTGTATATATCCTCTTTCACCTCGAATGGCTTGTCCGATAGAATAAGGTATTTCAAAAATTCGAGATATTCGAGCATCATGGCGATTTTTTTTCTCAAAGACGGCTCGGCCAGTGCGGCTTCGAGTTTGTCGAGACCCGGGAAAGCTTCTGTTTTCAATTTTTGGACATAGTTATTGATCTCGATAAAATCGAGATGGTACTTCTGCTGAAGATGCCGGTAAAAGGATACCGCCAGGAGCATCTTCTCTATATCGATCTCCGATGCATCCTTCATATCCGCCAGCAAGGCCTTCACACGGACTTCTTCGATGGTGAGAAGATCCACCGGAAAATTCAGGTTTTTCCGGGCCAGGTGGTTGACCACAGCGTTGATGCCGTCGATATAAGGTCCTTCGCAGTGAATCTGGTTAAAGATAACCGGTGGTACAAACGGCTTTAAAAGCTCCTTATCCCTCGTCTGCCAGAATTTCAGGGTGGCCTCCATGAAAAGGATGATGAGATTGCTGCTTTCTACATGGCTCTGCTTGCGCAGAAAATGTACCAGTACATCCTTTCTCTGATACAGCTCATCGATACGCATGGATATGTCCCGGAGGTTTCCCTCGGCACCGATGTCGTTGAAATAGACCGGAAATAGGCGCGCCAGCTGCTTGATGAGATTATATACAGATTCGATATCACTGTTCAAAATCCGTGTAATGTCACGGGGAAACAGATCCGTATCCTTGATAAAAACACCGCACAGGGACAGATAGATGGTCAGGCTCGATATCAACCGAATGGAATGTTTCGGGTTCAACTCGATCAATTCCAGCCAGGTCCTGATATTCAGAATATGGGATGGATTGACCTTTACCTGCCAGTCATCCCCCACCCCACTGAGCATGGGAGCCTGGAAGCCGAGATCGATGACATTCTCGACAAAATGATTCACCAGGTCGCTGTCGCCTGTCTTGTATACCCCTCTGCCCATATTCAGGACACAATTGAGCCCTGTTGCAGGGTATCTCTCCGCCTGAATATGAAGAATGGAAAAGGTCTTCTCTATCAAGTTCCAGATATAAAAATTCGCCTCGTTTCCGATGAGCCAGCTCAGGGTTCGGTTGATATCCCTCAAGGTTTCCTCGTGAATAACGGACAACCCCGAAACATTCATCATCAGGAACAAAAAGATGACCTTCCACCGATTGCCCTTATTGTTTCCGGCACCGGCCTCCAGGAGTTTTTCGGGAATTTGGCGATAGTATTTAACGATCTGGTTATAGCCGGTCAACTGAATCAACTGTGCTGTCTGTTCCCGACGAGCGATGTCGCCTTCATCCTCAATACACAAAAGCATCCGTTCCCATTTCCGGATGGTTGCATGCGATATGTCATTAAACAAAACGCCCCAATCGCGCCGTGGTTCGATCTCTTCGATCTTGCTTTCAAACCAGGCCTGGGGATCCTTTTCACTCAACCAGTATTGATAGCTCGCATGAAAATACCGAATGATCAGTCGATTCAGATCCGAACAGTCCATGTCCGAGTGTTCGGTATTTTCCAGATGAATCTCACCCAGCCGCTTCATTTGATAATGGCTTTTGATGAACAGAGAGAAAATATCGTTCGGATAATTCCGGATTAACTGAAAGGCATGGCAGAGCACCGGGAAAAATCGATCCAGGGCATCCCCTGAGTCTTTTAAGAGTTTCTGAATAAACAGCAGCAGGTTGTCCACGGCGTCCATCCTGGTGGACATGGCACATTCTGCGGTTATGGCCTGGGATAAAATCTCAACAAAGCATCGCGCTGCATCCGTACCCTGGGAATGTGCCTTCAGCAGATGGAAATAATCCAGGGAATAGTTTCTGGCCTCATTGACGATAAACTGCCAGTTTTTATATGGGTGGGACAATTCCTCCAAAAAGGTCGTGACGCCCTCCCTGATGCCGAAGTATTGTGCCATAACCTCATAAAGCGCATCGTACCTGGGATCTATGGTGACGTCGACATGGTAATCTGCGATGTTGACTTCAAGTGCTTTGGATTTGATGGTCAAGGCATGTCTCCATATGCTGTTAGCGTTCAGCTTTTAGATGATAGCTGATAGCTCGCGGATTTCGTGAAAGGCTATTCGCAAAACTCAAGCTCCGAATAAAATCGTGAAACGATTTTATTAATATTGTTGAAAGTTTATCAGAGAAACCGTGCAAATTCAAGGAGATTTACCCCAGTGTTGCAAAAGCCGGAGGGCTTCAGAGCCAAGGCGTCTGAGGGTGGGCATCGACTGAGCTCAGCCGAAGTCAAGTCGTAGTTTTTTACTTCGAACCCTCAGCACAGCCGTTCGTGCAACCTGGCGACAGACCGTTCTGGTTTCAGAAAGTTTCTTGAAATGTTCGGGTTAGCCCGGATATTTCACGAACCTGATCGGTTCCGGCACAAGGCATTTCAGCCTGAAGCCGTAGTTATTTACTGCGAAGGCTGAATAACACAGTGCCAGGGCCGATCAGGAAAGCCCAAAGGGTGAAACTTGACGAGTCAAGTTTCATGAAATATCCGGGTAGGGCTCAGCGGCGAGGGTTATTCGGCTGGAAATTGACCCTTAACACAGCATACAGACTTCCTATGACAAGCGCCAGCGATACGAAGAAGATAATCCGGTATGAAGCCCCGTGCAGATACGAAAAACGATCCAGAAAATAGCCATAGGCCATTGGGAGGGCCAGCGCAAAAGGTAACGTGAGGATGGGCCCCACGGCAAAATAACTGGTGGTATCATTTAATCCGGAAAGTTTTTTGACCGAGGGTGGGAAAACAATCATGCGTGTTCCCCTGGAAACCCCCAGCAGAAAACTTGCCAAGAAAAAACTCCACTGGTAACCGAACAATATCAGCAGCAGCAATGCCGCCATGGAGGCCATTTTGGAAAAGATATACTTGTTACGCGGCAAAAGGAAATCGAGTGATCCCAGAAAGATATTGGTTACAATTGCACCCACATAGATACAGCTCACGAAAAAACCGGCCGCGATGGGCGCTGCGATGTTGCAAAAAGCAGTGGCGTAGTTTGCATAGAAAGAGATGACCGAAACAATCACGTAAAAATCCATGTCTCCAGCCAGAAATGTCAGGAAGTTCCGGTTTTGGAAGATCTTACGAACGGACCGTTGCATGTATCTCCAGAAGGATCTGCGGGAATCGTCGGTTTCAGGACCCAGCAGCGATGTTTCTTTGGTGGCCAAAAAAAACAGAGACCCCAGACAAAAAAGCACGCCCACGACCAGGAAAATACCTCCGGATGCTGTTTGGGAAAAAGAGTATTTTTCTACAAATTTAACGATCAACAGACTGCTGATAAGTCTGGCAATATTCTGGGAGATCATCATAAATCCCAGACCGGAAAAAGATCGTTCCTCTGAAAATATATTGACGAGATAGTTCAACCACACCGGAACGGTCATACCCATGCAAATGGAAAAAACAGCATATGACACGAAAAAAATTGTCAGTACCGATGCATGCTCCTCAAAGAAAAACAGAATCGCCCCAAAAATAACAAGCGACATGCCCGATATCAGGTGCAGATATATGACCGCCCCACGCTTGAACGCCAACCCCACAGTGAAATAGCTGGAGAGTAGTGCAAAAATAGAGCTCCCCAGAAAAGAGAATGCCGGGATCAATCCCACCTGAAAACTGGAAGCCCCCAGGCTCTTCAAAAAAAGCTGTAGAAAGGTCGATTCCAGAACAACAGGAAGCCCCAGCCCCCAGAGAAATTCACAACCTGATATACCGATGACATTTCGTTTGTAGTATGTATCAATCATAAAAAATCGCTCCGCGATTTTTTATCGCGGCTTCGCGCGTCATTATACCCTTCGGGTGTCATTTACACTTCGTGTGACATTTGCGCTACGCACGTCATTTACCCTACGGGTGTCATTAATAGTCATTTGTTCTGTCGAACGACATTAGCGCTTCGCGCGTCATTATGCCCTTCGGGCGTAATTTATCGTTGCTCATTGCTCGAACCTCCGGCCCTCTTAAATAAGAATGCGTCCCTATAGCAGATATATAGGTAAAGAAAAAGAGTTCATCTCTAAGCGGTCAACGGAACCTAAATCCTTAAACCTAAAACAATTTGTTGTGATGAACATCAAAAAATTCTCTCTTTTATTGGGGATACGTTGCGAAGCTGGAGGTAGAGACACCTGCGGCTGTCATTTGCGCTACGCGCGACATTATGCCCTTTGGGCGTAATTTATCCTTCAGATGTCATTGGACAACCTGACGGTTGCCGGCTGTTAGCTGTTTGCTCTTAGCTCGTGGCTTTCCTAAAACTTAACACTAATTACAATCGTTTGTGATTTCAATAAAGCACCCCTGAAACACCGGATCCGCGGTGTTGTCATCCAGTGTCCCCATGGGCATGGGCGGTGTGTTATCATCCCCGGCCACAGCTTCTTTAGAAAAGATGTTCAAATTCGACAGCCAGGTCTTGGTCTTTTTCCAGATTCCAGCCATCAGAATTTCCGGTTTGCCCAGAGACGCAACCCGTGCTCCGGGTTCAAACCGAAGAAACACATTGGCCTGTCTTGCCTTGACCCAGTAGCCCGCATAGGCTTCCATAGCCAGATTGGGATCTGTGTCTGGCGTGTCGGAATGATAGTGTCCATTCTCCCAGCGCCATAGCTGCCGGTCAATGTAGAGGTTGTCGTCGGCCAGGTTCTGGACCGTTTCCCTGTCTATAAGGACTCCGTCTATCTCTTCCACCACCTTCACATTAGCCCAATAATATTCAGCATCATTGGGTGGCGCCACCATGTTCCAGCCATTACCCGTACTGGCGTTATAGTTGAGGGCAACATAGACATCGTCCGCCAGGATCACAGGAATACCACTGAAGTCAATAGTCAATCCTTCGCGGGCCAGGATCCAGTATGATCTGCCCGGTTCCATCTCGAGGCCGTTGTCGAACGCGATGTATCGGTTGTTGACGGCATCGTAGGTGCCGATGAGGTAATTTCGGCGATCGTATTCGATGTTGAATACCGCTTCGGGCGACATATTTTCGGGCCAGTGCACGATGGAGATCATACCGAAGTCGCTCACATCCGTACCGGCTACGATCTTTGGCAGGATCGTGTCTTCGGACGTACCTATTTTAAACGAGTACCATTCCGACCAGCCCACAGCACCCAACGCGTCTACATATCCCACGCGCCAGTTATACTTCAAGCCGGGGAGGATTGTTCCTGGTGAGATTGGGTAATCTGTAACACCAGCCGAAAATATCTCATCCAGTCGCAGTTCACGACTATCGGCCCGTCTTACCTGAAAATATGTCAGGTCGTGCAAGTGGTTCTCCGGATCGCTGTAAGTACCGCCATCCAGAACTATGGTATCGAGTTCGCCAAAACTCGCTTCATCTACCGGACCGTCTATGGGCGGCGGGAAAGGTGGCTTGTTGATAAAATCTCGCATGATCATGCCCCCATTACCGACCACAAAGACATTGTCCTTGGCGCTTCCCCATACACCGTTGGGGTGATTTCCCGTCAGAAACCATGTACTCCATGTGTTGCCGTCGAAATGATCGATTTTATTAAAATCACTGCCGCCAACGGCATAGACATCTCTGTCTGAACTTCCCCACAGGTCGTCCGGGTATTCCACCGAGCCGAACGTTTCAGTCCAATCGTTATCAGCATTTCCATCATATCGATAGACGGCGGTGGAAGATCCGGCTGCAAAGACATCCTTGTCACTACTCCCCCAGACACAGGATAACCAAGTAGTTGTATAGCTGTTCATGGGTGACCACGAATTACCATCGTACCTGAGAATCGTGCCGCTGTCCCCCACAGCAAAAACATTGTCTGGAGATATGCCCCAAACAGCCTTTAGTGGGATTGACAAACCGCTCACCATGGTCACCCAGCTAGTTCCGTTGTAATACAGAATCACCGCCTCATAGGGGATATTCGTGTCGACATCTCCCACCGCAAACGCCAGACCACCGGATGTGACCCAAATACCATGCAGATTGACTGTTGTTCCACTCGCCTCTTGTTTCCAATCGCTGCCATCATACCGAAATATCTTCCCGCTATCACCCACTGCTATCACATTGGTCCCTGAACTACCCCACACATCCCGAAGTATCACACCAGCAGGACTGGTTTGCTTCGATGACCAGATAGCCCCATCAAAATGAAGGATCGTTTCCTCTGCGCCCACGGCAAACACTTCATTTGCAGACGCACCCCAGACATCGTTAAGTATCACGTTGGTTGGGCTGGTTTCTATATGCCAGGCACTGCGAACCGGGCCGACGACGATAAGGCTACCGGCAAAGATAAATAAAATCAGCACAATGATAAGATTAACGTTTGGTTTCATGATAGCTCCTCTTCATTTATCGAAAAGGTTATAAATCGGGATTATAACCAATAAAAAGGTAACCCCTAAAGTGGATGGGTGATCCCTGTGAGAAAGTGAAACTGTCTGAGGTCCATAGAGCCCGTTATGCCGAACAGCTT
>JAOZSO010000458.1:2699-3198 GCA_029939655.1 Desulfobacterales bacterium | reverse complement strand
ACCAATTCAATTCCGGAAGAATCCATTGTTCACTGGCATGGTCTGCATGTTCCTGAAGCTATGGATGGACACCCGCGTTATGTGATTCCACAGGGGCAGTCCTACCTATACGAGTTCGAGGTCAAAAACAGAGCCGGTACCTATTGGTATCACCCCCACCCTCATGGACGAACAGGGCCTCAAGTTTACGGTGGCCTGGCAGGGCTTTTTCTTGTTTCTGATGACGAAGAGCAAGCCGTGGGTTTGCCGGATGGTGAATACGATGTTCCCCTGGTGATTCAGGATCGAACATTTGATCGCGACAACCAGCTAGTATATACCTCCGGGAACAGGATGGAGCGCATGACCGGTTTTCTTGGAAACTTGATCTTGGTCAATGGAAAACCTGATTTTACCCTGCCTGTATCAACCACTGTCTATCGTTTTCGGCTGCTAAACGGCTCCAATTCCCGTATTTATAAACTAGCATGGCAGGACGGGCGCCCACTCACCATCATCT
>JAOZSO010000458.1:0-2689 GCA_029939655.1 Desulfobacterales bacterium | reverse complement strand
TGGACTTCTTGAAAAGCCGGTTCAACGTCAATATGTGTTTTTGGCGCCGGGAGAAAGAATTGAACTCTGGGCCGATTTCAGCGGCAGTCCGGTTGGGTACCGAACCAACATTATCAGCCTGCCTTTTGACGGTGGTGGAATGGGACGCGGCATGATGATGAATAGAAGAACCGGCACGACTCAAAACCTACCACTGGGGACACGTTTTTCCGTATTCAAGATTAAAGTTACAAAACAGATAGAGAAAAAAGTCTCTCTACCGCAGAAGCTTTCTGAAATTAACTCAGTTCAGCGGAATGAGATCGACAATTTTAGCCGACCCAAACAATTTTATCTTACCATGGGCCATATGCAATGGGCAATCAATGGCCGCACGTTTCAAATGGAAGACGTCGCTGATGACGAGATTGTTCAATTAGGCTCAAGAGAGATTTGGGAATTCAACAACACCGATGGTGGCATGATGCGGATGATGAACATGCCGCATCCGATCCATTTGCATGGCAAACAATTCAAAGTTATTGGACGAAGCGGTGTTGACCACCAAGGCTATGTGGATGAAGGGTGGAAGGACACGGTGCTGCTGATGCCGGGTGAACGTATAAGAATCCTTGTTGATTTTGATGACTACCCGGGTCTTTTCTTGTACCATTGTCATAACTCAGAGCATGAAGACATGGGAATGATGCGAAATTATTTTGTAAGAGAAACAAACATAGGTATATAAAATGAGGCTATTTAAGCGAAATCGGAAAGATCACTGGGAACGAGTCTATCAAAAATACGCATATACTGAGGTCGGCTGGTACCAAGCTTACCCTGAAAGATCTCTGAAACTTATAAATAATACGGGAGTGGGTATTGACAGCAGGATTATCGATATTGGTGGTGGAACTTCAAAGCTTTCCGAACACCTTCTTCATAAGGGGTATAAAGAATTGGCAGTCTTGGATATTTCTAAGAACTCAATCGAAAAAGCGAGATCACAAATTGGTGAACAATCCAGCAGAATCAATTGGATTGAGGCCGATGTCACAACGTATAGATTTAGGAAGCAATATGATGTCTGGCATGATCGGGCTGTCTTTCATTTTTTAACAAAAGGCGAGGACAGAAAAGGATATGTTAACTCATTTAACCAAGCTCTAAAATTAAATGGTAATCTAATTATTGCAACATTTAGTCTGGATGCTCCGTCAAAATGCAGTGGGCTTCCTGTTGTAAGGTACAGTCCAGAGACCTTGCAGGATGAGCTGGGAGATAATTTAAATTTAGTAGAAACTTTGGTAGAAGACCATGTGACCCCCTCAAGTGTAAAACAAAATTTCATCTTTTGCCGATTCATTAAGTTCCAATAAAGCAGGCCCTGAATTTTCCCATAAATCTGTCCTTTTGAAATTACCGATCACCATCTTTAAGCTAATTAAGCCCCTATCATCTTTATTAAAAAATCTTCCTGTAAGGATGGTGGGTCTGGCGGCTGTGTACAGTCGCGAAATTAACGGACAGACGCTTACCTTTGCGCCATCGGGTTGGACATATAAAAAAACTTTTGTACTCTACGACAAAGAGACGGGCACGCTTTGGTATCCAAAAAAGAAAGGACTGATGAGAATCCAGGGTGTGTTTTTCAAAAGGTCGCCTCCGGAGGTGAAAGAATAATCAATTAACTAATTTTAAGAAAGGAATCAGAAATGGACGATTTCATTTGTTACTGTTTTGAATATACAAGGGCTGATATAGAAAAAGACTATCTAAGCAATAGCCACTCTTTGATAATGGAAAGAATTTCTAATGAAAAGAGATTCGGGAATTGTCAATGTGCGGTAAAAAACCCTAAAGGCAAATGATGTCTATCTGACGTCCGCCAGGTGGTGGATAAGGTAAAAGGCAAAAGTCAAATGTTTTAGATATTGCGACAGTCTGGTCTTAGAATGACATCGGATATAGGATGATGGGTATTTATAGTTTAGTCCTTTTATTTCTGGGAATTCTGATTATTGGTTTGGTGTATGCCAAAATAGGGAACCGTGGAATATCTCATCATATTCTTTTCGCGATAATCCTTTTGTTGTTTCTCATCACTTTTTTTATGATTCATCATCATTTTGAAAAAACCTGTGTAATTTTATTTGGCGGCAATTTGGAACAGGTTATCAGGTTGATTCGCTCCTGGGGGGTTGCCGCTCCCCTGATGAGTGTCCTGTTGATGATTACCCAGGCAATTGTAGCTCCAATTCCGGCTTTTGTTGTAACGGCAGCCAACGGCATGGTTTTCGGCAGTTTCTGGGGAGCACTTATATCCTGGATTGGTGCCCTGATGGGAGCGTTGACATCCTTTTTCATTGCGCGTCTGTTTGGAAATGTGGCTTTGCGTAAAATTGTTCGTAACCAGAAAACCGTAGATTTCATAAGACACGCCGGAGAAAAAAGGGGGTTCTATGTCATACTTCTATCCAGATTGCTGCCGTTTATTTCTTTTGATGTTATCAGCTACATGGCTGGATTGAGCGGCATCCGCCTCTGGGCTTTTATCTCTGCTACAGCATTGGGCATGCTTCCCGCTACGCTTATCTACACTTATATCGGACATGGAATTCCTGCCATGGAGAAAAACTTTCCAATTCTTTTAACCTATACGACTGTTTTTATCTTTATTCTGGTTGTATTTACCCTTGTTCAAGGAATC
>JAOZSO010000457.1:0-3198 GCA_029939655.1 Desulfobacterales bacterium | reverse complement strand
GCGCGTACGGAAGGCGTTATCCCGGCACCAGAAACCAACCATGCCCTGGCATGTGTGATAGATGAAGCTAAAAAGGCCAAAGAAGAGGGCAAGGAGAAGGTTATCCTTTTCAATTATAGCGGACATGGTTTGATCGATCTTGCCGCTTATGAAAAGTATCTGTCCGGGCAATTGGAAGATATCACCGTTGACGAAGATGCCATGGTGGAATCTCAGAAAGTGCTGGAGGAATATCCAAAGCCGGAGCTTTTGAAAAGCCGCTAATAAATGGAAACAAACACTGACTGAAAAAAGCGTTCCTCGTGCTATGCACGGGGATCGCTTTTTCTTATTTAATTACATAGAATCGTAAACAAATTAATCAGGGGATGACAGATGAAAGTTCTGGTGAGTGATCAGCTGGGTGAAATCGGGATCAGGATGTTCGAAGATGAAGAGGGCATAACGGTAGATGTGAAGACAGGCCTGTCGCCGGAAGAGCTCAAAAAAATAATCGGGAAATACCATGCACTTGTAATACGAAGTGCTACCAAGGTCACTGCAGATCTTATGGGTGTGGCAAAAAATCTCAAAGTCGTCGGGAGAGCCGGCATTGGCTTGGACAATGTCGATATCCCCGCTGCCACCAAACATGGTATCATCGTCATGAACACACCCACTGGTAATGTGGTCACAACGGCAGAGCATGCTATCTCCCTGATGATGGCTTTAACCAGGAACATCCCCAGGGGAACGAGTTCCTTGAAATCCGGAAGATGGGATAAAAAACTACTGCAGGGTAGAGAAGTTTTCAATAAGATCCTGGGTGTTGTTGGCTATGGAAAAATCGGCTCCATTGTGGCAGACAGGGCACGGGGTCTTAGAATGCGGGTCATTGTTTACGACCCCTTTGTTTCCCCGGAACAGATTCAGAAAGATGGTTTTGAAAGTGTGTCCATAGAGAACCTTTATAGAAAGGCCGACTATATCTCCATTCATGTTCCCAAAATAAAGGAAACTACCGGACTACTGAACAAAAAAGCTTTTGATCAAATGAAGAATGGGGTCATGATTATCAACTGTGCGAGAGGTGGCATTGTCAATGAAAAGGATCTCAACCATGCCATCATTTCCGGCAAAGTCGCCGGTGCTGCGCTGGATGTGTTTGAAACCGAACCTCCCGGCACCTGTTCTCTGGTTGAACATGAAAATGTCATCTGTACACCCCATTTGGGTGCCTCGACAAAGGAAGCCCAGACAAATGTAGCGGTTGCGGTGGCCAGGCAGATAATCGATTGTCTGAAAACCGGTACCATTACCAACGCTGTCAATGTGCCATCGGTCGCGGGGGAGCTTTTAAAAAAGATAGGACCTTATCTGAATCTTGGTGACCGTATTGGGTGTCTGGTACCACAGTTATGCAAAGGTGCTGTAAAAGAGGTTGGAATCGAATACGCCGGCGATTTTCAGGGAATGGATCTCGCACCCATTACCACAAGTATTTTAAAAGGCCTTCTGACTCCCATGGTCAAAGATGACGTCAATTACGTGAATGCAAACGTGCTTGCGCAGGAAAGAGGCATCAGGATATCTGAAACCAGGACATCCGATCCGGATGAATATATTAATCTCATCACCGTGAAGGTCGTGACCACCGAAGGAACCTGTGATATTTCCGGGACGATATTCGGTAAGAAACGGGCATCTATCGTCAAAATCGATGACTTCCATCTTACCATGCAACCGAAAGGATACCTGGCTTATATACGTAATGCCAACAAACCCGGCGCATTCGGCAGCATAACGGTATTACTTGGCGAGCGGGATATCAATATCAGCCGGATGAACGTCGGTGAAAGTTCTGAAGGAAGCACCAATATTGTATTTCTGGCCACAGACACCCCGATACCAGAGGATGTCTTGAAGGATATCAAGGTGTTGCCATTGGTGGAGAGCATTAAGCTGGTGGAACTGTAGGAAAGAATTCAGGAGCCAGAATACAGAATCTTTACAACGATGATTTTATAAAGATGAACGCCCAATCCCGCCATGGAATGAAAACAAAACCCAATACCGAATAGGGCAATCTATTGTCGAGTCCTTTGGGCGTGGATATCTGCTGGTTTACGCAGTTTCGCTTCTGTTTCGAAAAATAAATTAACTCGCTCCAGGTACTGTTCCGGCAAGCGTGATTTTGTAATGTTCTTCATACTTTTTTTGCAGTCCTCGAAGGGCAGCGAAAAATAGCGCCAGAACCCTTTCATTTTGTTCATCACGTGGGAAGGACCATCTAAAACGCGGTTGTAGGCCTCAAACAAGGTATCGTGAAACAGTTGCATCCGATAGATTTTATCCGGAATATCGGCACCTGTTGTGATACGACCCGGCAGAAAAGGATCGGCTATGCACCAGCGGCCGATCATCCAGGCATGAACGCGATCAAAGCGCTGGTAAAGTCGCCTGAAATCATCCACCGTTCGGATATCCCCGTTGTAAACCACCGTGTGGCCCGTCACGGCCAAGCAATCTTCAAAAGCGTCCAGATCGACAGACCCTTCGTAACGTTGTAGACCGGTTCGGGGGTGAATGATAATTTGCGATAACGGGTATGGGTCGATCACCGGCAGAAGTTTGAAAATATCGATATTTTCTTTCCACCCAAGCCGCATTTTGATGGAAAGTGACCCGTTGATTTCGGGAATGACCCTGTCGAGAAAGGCCTGAATTCGATCCGTGTACGGCAGCATGCCCGAGCCTCGTTTCTTGTTGGCCACCATGGGATAAGGGCAGCCCAGGTTCCAGTTGACGGTGTCATACCCCAGGTCATACAGGTAGTTGGCCAGAATGATAAAATCCCCTGCGGTTTTGCTTAGAATCTGAGGGATAACCGGCATGCGGGTATTGTTTTCCGGAAGGACGTCTTTGACGTAATTTCTCTTGATGCGGTGGCCCTGTTTGGTGGTGATGAACGGCGCAACCGCCAGGTCGAATCCGCCAAAATGATCTGCGAACGCACTCCTGAACAGATGATCGGTAAGCCCTTTCATGGGGGCCATGTATAGTCTGATCCGTGGCATTTACCCATCCTGGTATTTTATGCAACTAATTCAATGGTATCAAAAAATCAACCGGTTATCCGCAAAACTCGAGTTGGGTTGTCGTGACGGTCTGCGGAAATTCGCTTTAAAGCCGGCCAAAACTCGCTCCTAAGGCGCCGTA
>JAOZSO010000456.1:0-3215 GCA_029939655.1 Desulfobacterales bacterium | reverse complement strand
GGAACCTCTTTCACCAGAGTGGCTGTAAAATAAATAAGAATTGACACCATGAATATTCCTATGAACCAGAACGATGCATAGAGTCCCTTACGGCTTAAAAATTTATCTAATAATGTCCTCTTCATTTTCCATCCTTTTTTATTTTTCGTTTGTGGTTTATACCATCAACAGTTCCAATTATCATTTAAAACCGTTTTCTTTGTGTTTTTGTGCAATCACCGTAGCCAGTTCATCCAATGCTTTAAACACATCCTCTGAAGGAACGCCTTTGCAAAGGACGGGGTTTAGAACTTCTACCTTGAGGTTGGGAATCATTCCCGCCAGGGTCTCCACAGTCTTTCCACCCCAACCGTATGAGCCGATTATGGAGAGAAAGCTTGCTTTGGGCCGCAAGGCATTTGCCAGAAATGCGGCGTAGGCCGCATAAGGATGAGGACCCGCCAGGATGGTCGGTGTGCCGACAACGATTGTCCCTGCGTCAACTAAAGCCATTGCCAGTTTCCCGATGTCCGTTACGGCCAGGTTAAACAGCTCGACCCTGACACCTTTCTCCACCAGGGCCGAAACCAAATGTTCGACCATCCGCTTTGTACTTTTGTGCATGGACACATAAGGCAGGACCACCGTGTTCCGAGGGGGGCCCAGTATCCATTCACGATAGGCATCCACAATGAATGCCGGGCGTTGAAATATTTGCCCGTGACCGGGAGCGATCATTGCTATATCGTAAGGCGCAAGTTTCTCCAGGTTTTTTTTGATCACGTTCCTGAAAGGCATCATGATCTCGGCAAAATAGCGCTTGGCCGCTTCATAGACACGCTCTTCATCCGTGACGAAAAGATCAGTCGTTGCAATGTGGGAACCGAAGAAGTCACAACTGAACAAGATTTTGTCTTCTTGCAGATAGGTCACCATGGTCTCGGGCCAGTGAACCCAGGGTGTATGGATAAACGTCAAGGTCTTATCGCCGAGAGAAAGGGTCTCTCCGTCTTCGACCGTTATGAAAGATTCCTCTGGTATTTGCAGAAGATCGGTAAGCAGTCCCTTTGCTTTGGGGGTCGATATGAGCTTTGCGTCAGGATATTTTTCAAGAACCTGCGGGATTGTTCCAGAGTGATCCTGTTCCGCATGTTGAGAGACGATGTAATCGATCTTAGGAATGCTCTCAAGCTGTGCCAAGAATTCACTGGCCATGGGGGGATCGACCGTATCCAATAAAACGGTCTTCTCACTTCCCTCGATAAAATAAGCGTTATAACTGGTTCCGTCCGGAAGGGGGATAAGAGAGTCAAATAGCCGACTGTCCCAATCCACGGAACCCATCCAATAAATACGGTTTTTAATTTTTCTTGCGAACATGACTTGTCTCCTTTCGTTTGAGACACCGATCACTATCAACAATCGGTGTTCCTAAGGGTATTGTAAATTCGTTCAAGCAATTGATCAGGGCTGAGATGGTACTCTTGTGAGATATCCACCAGGGTGCGAAAAGCCTTGGTGGACAACCCACACACTTCAGACCCATGTCCATATTGAAAACAAGAATAGCTATTATTCCCACCAGCGTCTTTGCGCTGGCGCAAACAAGGAGATTTATATACGAATTTAGGAGATGGTAGAAAGTAAGGGGCCGAGTCGAACAAGATGTTCATGAAACGTTCGGGTCGGATACCTTCACAATAAGCTTACCCTTGTTGGAGCCGTCGAACAGCATGTTGACAGCCTGGGGCGCCGCCTTCAGCCCTTCCACCAGGTGAACGCGGTATTGAATTTTTCCTTGGACAAGCCATTTCCCCAGGTCTGCAACGGCTTCCTTAATTCTATCCAGATAGTCGCCAAAGACGAATCCCTGAACCCGGACACGTTGGGTAAGAATACTGCTGAAATGATAGGGCCCCGGCACAGGTTCTTCAGCGTTGTACTGGGATATCAGTCCACAAACAACGATGCGCGCCTTGACATTGATCAGGGTCAGAACATTGTCCAGTATGGCGCCCCCGACATTGTCAAAGTAGACATCGATACCATTGGGGCAATGCGCCTTTAATTGTCCCCTGACATGCTCTGTTTTATAGTTGATGGCGGCATCAAAGCCGAGCGTTTCCGTTATCCAGCGACACTTTTCGTCGGAACCTGCGATACCGACCACGCGGCAGCCTTTGATTTTTCCGATCTGTCCGACGATGGACCCCACGGCCCCTGCTGCCGCCGACACCACCAGGGTTTCTCCGGTCTTGGGCTTGCCGACATCCAGAAGCCCGAAATAAGCAGTCGGGCCGACCATGCTCAACAATCCCAGGTAGGCTGTCAGATCAGGAACCCCATCCTTGGGCAGGCGTACCAATCCCATGCCATCCGAAAGCGCATAGGCCTGCCATCCCAGTAATCCCTGGACCAGATTCCCGACTTTAAATTTGGCATGGTTGGACCGCTCCACGACCCCGACGCCGATACCTCTCATAACCTCGCCAAGGGCCACGGGTGGCATGTAAGACTTGGCATCTGTGACCCATCCCCGAATGGCGGGATCCAGTGACAAGTAGATGATACGCACCAGGAATTCTCCATCTCCCGGAACCGGCAAGGCTTCTTCTCGCCATTCAAAGTCAGATTCCTTTATGAGTCCTACGGGTCGGGACGCCAGACGCCATTGTTGGTTAACATTCGCTTTCATGTATCACCTCCTACTATAGCTGTATGATGTAGCGCAGAGCTTCAGCTCTGCCCAAAACCCTTCTCGGCAGGGCTAAAGCCCTGCGCTACGCTTGTTATCAGAACCACCGATTCGGATACAAATTTCGACCGCCAGTGCAAATACGACATCCAACGCAAGAAATCTGCAAATCGATCGATCGAACAGCATGCGGGCCTCCGGGGTAAAGTCCTCATCACCCTGCCAATACAGCACCACCACCGGAAGATGGTCTGTAATTTGAAACCGAAAGGCTGCGTCACCCATTTCCACAGGTTCTCCGCGCAGCGCTCTGCAACAGCGATCAAAGGCCGCAATATCGTTCTGAAAGGTCCGGGTTACCAGATCGGTTGGAATGGCGTGGGGACCTCGAAAAAACGTGGCCCCACCTGGAATATCCTTTTCAGATATCCATTCATTTTCAAGATCTGTTGCCAGAGACATAAGTAGATACCAGGGTCCAAAGGACCCGGCACTGATTCAACCCTATAAGGGATTAATATTATGCACATTCAGCGTGTGA